>NZ_VYKE01000123.1:0-16041 GCF_032424515.1 Pseudomonas sp. JV245A | reverse complement strand
CAAATTCCAAAACCCCTGTCTGTTCACGCAGACAGGGGTTTTGTTTTTATGCGCTATAAAGCCTGGGCTGTGTAGCAGAAGCAGATTACAGGGTGGATTCAGGGCTTTATCAGCATCGAGTAAGCAGCCATCAAGATCACACTTGCTTGCCTCTTACGCCCTGTTCTTACGCATCTTGCTGCTTCTACGGGCGATTAACTTACGCCACCAGATATAGATGCCGGTCAGTGCCAGCACGGCAATCAGAACGCCCAATAGAGCAATGATCACCTGCCCCGTGGTACCGATGATCCTGCCTCCATGTATGGGGAGTTGCAGTCGGTAGAAGCGCTCTCCGAGGGTGCCTTGCCCCGCTATCTCCTGCCCCAGCAAGCGCCCATCCGTACCGTGGAAGAACAGCCAGGACTTACCATGGGCCTGGCTGTCATGCCGACCAAAACCTGCTCCATAGAAGTTGTATTCAAAGCTGTAATACAACTCACCAATCGTCTCCTTCAAGCCCAGCCGCTGCCCCTCTTCCAGAGCCCGTTCATAGGCCTGTTGATAAGTCAGCCGGGTTATCCCCAGCTCTGCCGCCGGTACTCGTCCCCGAGCTTCATAGACGCTGGGTTCGATGGACGAGAGCAATGACACCACGGGTTTGAACACCTGGCTCGGCAGGTTCATGGCCACGCTACTGATGGCGATCGGCAGCAGGAGCAGCCATAACCACAAGCCTGCGGCGCGATGCAGGTCGAAGTTGAGCCGATAGGCATGGCCGCCCTTGATCTTCCAGGCCGTGGCCCACTTGTGCCAGAACGGCCGTCCACGAGGCAGGGTCAGCAGCAAGGCAACAAAACAGTCGATGACCCAGGCAATGGCCACCAGCCCCATCAACCACAGCCCCCAATTGCCGGGCAGGCTCAGGTTGTAGTGGAACTCCAGCAGAAAAGGCACCAGGTTCTGCCGCTGGAAGCAGCAGGCGCCCCAAAAGCGCTGCCCCTGCTGATGGGCCGTAACCGGGTCCAAGTAAAATACTTGATTGCGCTCGGTATACGGTTGGCCGGTGGCCGGGTCGGTGCGTGGCACCGCTGCCAGCAGCGCGGCATGCCCGGCTTCTTGTGGATATTCCATGTACCAGACCTGCAGCCTCGGGTGCTCGGCCTGAACGCTATCCACCAGTGCGCCGGGGGCCAGCACCGGCCCCTTGCCAGGCGTGTGATAGAACTCGGGGTTGAGCCACTCATCCAGCTCGTGATGAAAGGCCAGGACACTCCCGGTCAGCCCGGCCAGCAGCAGGAACACTGCGGTGGCCAGGCCCATGTAGCGGTGCAATAGAACCAGAATGGCGCGCATGACATTTTCCCGTAGAGACGACAAAGCCAGCGGCTTCTGACAGGCGCTGGCTTTGTTGGCGTCAACCTAGATCAGAACTGGTAGCTCACCGTGGCGGCGACATTGCGCTCTTCGCCCAGGTAGCAGTAGCTCAAGCTTGCACAGGAGGCGACGTAGGACTCATTGGTCAGGTTGTTGGCATTGAGCCGTACATCCACTCCCTTGAGGCCCAGCTTGCCCAGGTCATAGCCGATGGAGGCATCGAAGAGCGTGTAGGCCGGTACCTTCATGGTGTTCTCGGCATCGGCCCAGCTGTAGCCCACATAGCGCACACCGCCGCCCAGGCGCAGGCCATCCAGCGCCGCGCTGTCGAACTTGTAGTCGGCCCACAGCGACGCCATCTGCCGCGGTGCCTGAGTAGGCGAGTTGCCCTTGTTCTCGATGAGGTTGGTGGCGCTGCTCAGGGTGCTGGTCATCGACTTTGAATACTGGATGTCGGTGAAGGTATAGCTGCCCAGCAGTTTCAGGTTGTCGGTCAGTTGCATGTGGGCTTCCAGCTCCAGCCCCTGGGAGCGAACAGCACCCACCGCACGATAGAAGTTTTCCTGGGGCAGCTTCGACGCCAGGTTCTCCTGGTCGATGCGGAACAACGAGGCAGTGAACAAGTTGTCCGTACCTGGTGGCTGATATTTCAGCCCGACTTCCCATTGAGTGCCGTCGGTAGGTGGCAGCGGATTGCCTGCGCTGTCTGCGTAGGAGTTGGGGTTGAATGACTCGGAATAGCTGACGTAAGGCGCCAGACCGTTATCGAACAGATAGAGCGCGCCCGCACGCCCAGTGAGCTTGGTGCGTTTGTCGCTGATTTCGGTGCCCAGTGGGCGCTGGGCTTCAGCCAGGCGGTTTTCATCCGAGGTTTCCACCCAGTCCTGGCGCAGCCCCAGGGAGAAGCGCCATTTGTCCAGCTCGATCAGGTCCTGCAAGTACACGCCGGTCTGTTCCAGGCGCCGCAAATAGCTGGTGTGGCTGTAGTAGTTGATCGTCGAGTTGCCATAGACCGGGTTGAACGCATTGATCGGTTGCAGCGTTCCCTGGTCCCAGTCGACCACGGTCTTGCGCCGTTGATAGTCGGCTCCCAGCAGTAAGGTGTGCTTGACCTCGCCAGTGAGGAATTCGGCCTGCAGCATGTTATCGACGATGAAGGAGTGGAGCTTCTCATCTCCACCCGAGTAATAGCGGTTCAGGTCATTGCTGGTGGCATTGGTCCAGCCATAGGCATAGACCTGGTCGAGCTTCACCTTGGAGTCCAGGTAGCGGAAGTTCTGGCGGGCGGTGAAGGTGTCGTTGAAACGATGCTCGAACTGATAGCCGAAGGACTGTTGATCGCGCTTGTAGCCATCCACGCCCGGCTCGCCCTCGAAGAAATGCTCGGAAATGCGCTGGCCATTGCGCTGGTTCAGGGTGCCGTTGGCCGGCATGCCGCCGTGGTAGCCGCCATCGGGGTCATTCTGCAAATAGGCCTGGAGCGTCAGGGAGGTGTCTTCACTGAAGTCGATACTCAGGGTCGGCGACAGGGCGAAGCGTTTTTCCTTCGCGTGGTCGAATTGAGTGTCGGACTTGTCCGTCAGGCCGATCAACCGATAGGCAATGTGCTTGTCGTCATCGAGCGGGCCGCTGAAGTCGAACCCCAGGCCTTGTTTGCCCTGGGTGCCCACGGTTGCCTGAATCTGGTGATAGGGCTCGTAGAGAGGCTTTTTGCTGGTCAGGGCCACCAGGCCGCCTGGGGAGCTGCGGCCGTAAAGCACCGATGAGGGGCCCTTGAGAATATCCACCCGTTCGAGGAAGTAGGGGTCGACCTGCATGCTGCTGTAGGTGCCGCTGTCACCCATGGACTTGAGGCCATCGAGGTAGATGTTGTCCACCGAACCATCGTTGAAGCCGCGCATCGCTACATAGTCGTAGCGATGGGTGGCGCCATAGGGATTGGTCAGCACGCCGGGGGTGTAGCGCATGGTCTGGGCGACGGTTTGCGCGCCCTGGTCGTCGATCTGTTCACGGGTGACCACCGAGACGCTTTGCGAGGTCTCCAGCAACGCGGTACTGGTCTTGGTGGCGATCTGACTGTGCGTCGCGTTGTAGCCCTCCATGCTGCCCAATGCGTTGCCCAGGGCGAAGCCCTTGACCTCAGTGGCGGGCAGGGTCAGGGCGCTGCCCTGGGGCAGGGGCCGCAGTACGTAGTTGCCGCCGTCCTGGCTGACCGCCTCCAGTCCCGAACCCCGCAGCAGCTGGTTCAGGCCTTGGGGAATGGAGTAGTCGCCCTGGAGCCCGGGGGACTGCCTGCCCTGGGTCAGGGCCGGGGTGGTGGACAGGGTGATCCCGGCCTGCCGGGCGAACTGGTTGAGGGCATCGCCGAGGTTGCCCGGGGCCACGCTGTAGCTGTGACGCGGGGCATCAACAGCGCTAGCGGCGGCCAGCACCTGGGGCGCCACTGTGCCGAGGCCGATGCTGGAGCACAGCAGGGCGGCGCGGATGGCTTGGCGCAAGGGGCGGGCGCAGGGAGAGCTTGGGCGGGTGTCGCGCAGAGTCATGGTAGGTTCCGTTGAAGTCGCAGGAAGCAGATTGAAGTGCTTACTGACTAAGCCGGACGTCCTGGCAAAACCCGCCAAAAAAAATCACCCCAGTGAATTTCAAGCCACGGGCCCCAAGGTCACCCACCAACGGGTGCGGTAGCGCAACTGCACTGGCAGGGTCTGGGGCAGGATGGCCAGCAACTTGTCGGTGTCTTCCAGGCGGAATACACCTGAAAGGCGCAGATTGCCAACCGCTGCCGAGCAGCCCAGATAGCCATGGCGATAGCGGCCGACCTCCTGGAGGAAGTCGTCCAGGCGCATGTTGCGCGTAACGATCAGGCCATCGGCCCAGGCGCCGACGTCCATCGCCAGGGGGGCCGCAGGTTCGGCCAGGCCATGGCTGATCTGATAGCTCTGACCTGCTTCCACCCGGGCGCTACGGCCGTCGGCGGTGTGCGGCGCATGAATGGCCACGCTGCCGTGGGTCACGCTCAGGCGCGTGCAGCGATCCTCCACGCGCACCACGAAGCGGGCGTCGAAGCCTTCCAGCAGGGCGTGGCGGCTCTCCACCAGCAGCGGGCGGGCAGGGCCGTGATCGGCGCCACAGGACACCATGATCTCGCCCCGGCGCAGTTTGATCAGGCGCTGCTCGGCATTGAAGTTGAGGTCCGCCGCGCTGTCGGTATTGAGTTCCAGGCGGGTGCCATCGGGCAACTGGAAGCCCCGCTGCTCGCCGACGGCGGTGGCAAAGTCTGCGTTCCATTGTTGCCAGCCCAGCAGATCCTTGCCGACCCAGGCACTGGAGCCCAGGAGCAGGGCGCCACTGAGCAGTTTCAGGGCCTGGCGCCGGCCCAGGCGCTGACTGCTGTGTTCCAGGGTATGCAAGGCCACCTGAGCCCCCGGCACCGAACGCAGGTTGGCCGTGAGTTCCTGCTGCAACGATTGCACCCGCTGCCAGGCCAGTTCGTGCTCCTGGTGCGCCGCCCGCCACAGATCGCACTGTTGCTGCAGCTTGGGGTTGGCACCGTTGTTGCGCAGGCGCAGCAACCAGTTGATTGCTTGCTTGACCACCAGGTGATCGGGATTGGGCTTGAGCGGCAGGCTGACGGGGAAGTTATCCACAGGCTTCAGCTCTCGTAGCGCAGCAGGTAGCAATGGTAGAGCGCCTGGGCGACATAACGCTCGACGGTACGCAGGGATAGGCCCATCTGCTGAGCAATCTGCTTGTGGGTAAGTTCCTCGCACTGAGCCAGGAGAAAAGCCTGACGTACTTTCGGCTTCAGCCCTTCAAGCATCCGCGCAATGCTTTCCAGCAGCTCCAGAATCAACGCCCGAGCTTCAGCGCCGGGTGTTTGGGCTTCGGGCAAGTGGGCGATGGTTTCCAGATAGGCACGTTCGATTTCCTCGCGGCGCCAGTGATCGATTACCAGCCCCCGGGCGATGGTGCGTAAAAAAGCCCGGGGGGCCTTGAGTTCCAGACGTTCAGTTTTCTGCAGCAGGCGTACGAAGGTGTCCTGAGCCAGGTCGGCAGCATCCGCGGCATTGCCCAGGCGCTGGCGCAGCCAGCTGTTGAGCCAGCCATGGTGATGGCTGTAGAGCGTCTGTACGGCGAACTCGGGTGATGACATGGACGCGGACTGCCTGAGTGTCACTAATGATAATTAGTCGCATTGTCATTGAGGCTTTATCGATTTGGCAATAAGCAGCGCACTGTCGGTCATCTGAAAATGTGCCACGGATGCTCTGGAACACCGTTCGGCGGGATTAGGCAAATTCAGGCGAGTAATTCAGAAAAATCTCTAAGGGTTCGCAGATTCTTGCCGAAAGACTGATAAGACATGCGTGCACCAAAGTAGAGCGGTCAGAGAACATCGCCTGCGCTGTTACATGGAATGTTGCATTACGGACGCATCCCCACTTTCGGCATAAGAAGTCCCATGAAATGAATCTCAAGTTCAGCCATAAAATCCTTTTGGCCGCCTCCGGCGTAGTGGTTCTGGCTTTTGCGTTGTTCACCTTGTACAACGACTACCTGCAGCGAAACACCATCCGACAGAACCTCGAATCCTCTATCCAGCAGGCCGGTGAGCTCACCTCCAGCAGTGTGCAGAACTGGATGAGCGGGCGGATCCTGGTGCTCGAGAACCTCGCGCAGAACGTTGCTCACCAAGGTCAGAACGCAGATTTCCCAGGGCTGGTGGACCAACCGGCCTTTACCTCGAACTTCCAGTTCACCTACGTCGGCCAGGCCAACGGCACCTTCACCCAGCGCCCTGACGCGAAGATGCCCGACGGCTACGACCCGCGTCAGCGCCCCTGGTACAAGCAGGCCGTCGCCGCCGACAAGACCATGCTGACCCCGCCCTACATGGCGGCTGTCGGTGGCCTGGTGGTGACCATCGCCATGCCGGTGAAAAAGCAGGGTGAACTGCTGGGCGTGGTTGGTGGCGACCTGAGCCTGGAAACCCTGGTGAAGATCATCAACTCGGTGGATTTCGGTGGCCTGGGCCACGCCTTCCTGGTCAGTGCCGACGGTCAGGTGATCGTCAGCCCGGACAAGGACCAGGTGATGAAGAACCTCAAGGACATCTACCCCGGCGCCAACGTACGGATCGAAAACGGCAACCAGGAAGTGGTCCTGAACAAACAGGAGCGCATCCTCTCCTTCACCCCGGTGACCGGCTTGCCGAATGCCGAGTGGTACATCGGTCTGTCCATCGACAAGGACAAGGCCTACGCACCGCTGAGCCAATTCCGTACTTCCGCCTTGATCGCGATGTTTATCGCCGTGGCGGTGATCGCCGTACTGCTGACCCTGCTGATCCAGGTGTTGATGCGCCCACTGATCACCATGGGCCGTGCGATGCAGGACATCGCCCAGGGCGAGGGCGACCTGACCCGGCGCCTGGTGGTGGAGAGCAAGGACGAATTCGGCGAACTGGGCAGCTCGTTCAACCAGTTCGTCGAGCGGATCCATGCCTCGATTTCCGAAGTGTCCTCGGCCACCCGCCAGGTACACGACCTGTCCCAGCGCGTGATGGCTTCCTCCAACGCTTCGATCATCGGTTCCGACGAGCAGAGCGCCCGCACCAACAGCGTGGCCGCCGCGATCAACGAACTGGGGGCCGCAACCCAGGAAATCGCCCGTAACGCCGCCGATGCCTCGCAGCACGCCAGTGGCGCCAGCGAACAGGCCGACGACGGTCGCCAAGTGGTGGAACAGACCATCCAGGCCATGACCGAGCTGTCGCAGAAGATCAGCCTGTCCTGCACTCAGATCGAGACCCTGAACGCCAGCACCGACAACATCGGGCACATTCTCGACGTGATCAAGGGCATCTCCCAGCAGACCAACTTGCTGGCCCTCAACGCGGCCATCGAAGCGGCCCGTGCCGGCGAAGCCGGTCGTGGCTTCGCCGTGGTGGCCGACGAGGTGCGCAACCTGGCTCATCGTACCCAGGAGTCGGCGGAAGAGATCCACAAGATGATCACCTCCTTGCAGGTCGGCTCCCGTGAAGCGGTGTCGACCATGAACGCCAGCCAGGCGTCCAGCGAAGAGAGCGTCGAAGTGGCCAACCAGGCCGGTGCGCGGCTGGTCAGCGTGACTCAGCGGATCGGCGAGATCGATGGCATGAACCAGTCGGTGGCGGCGGCGACCGAAGAGCAGACGGCCGTGGTGGAGACCCTCAATGTCGACATCAACCAGATCAACCTGCTGAACCAGCAGGGCGTGGCCAACCTCAACGAAACCCTGAAGGATTGCGATGCCCTGTCGCAGCAGGCCAGCCGCCTGAAGCAGCTGGTGGACAGCTTCAAGATCTGAGGTTTCGCGTCACTTTCAAGCCCGCTCCCGCCTCACGGCAGGGCGGGCTTTTTCATGGGCACCGATCAGGCCGGGTGGTCGCCCAGCAGCCCCAGGTGAGTATTGATCACCTGCAACAGGCGCTGGCGCTGGGACTTGATGAAGAAGTGATTGCCGGCCACTTCGATCAGCTCGAACTCGCGGCCGGTGAACTCGCGCCAGTTGAGCATGAGGTTGGCCGTGGCCAGCGGGTCCTCGCTGCCGTAGAAGGCCGTCAACGGCACATCCAGGCAACCGCTGGAGGTGTCGTACCAGGTTTCGAAAAGCTTCAGGCCGTTGCGCAGCAGGCGTTCGTAGGATTGCAGGTCGTTCTGCCCGCGGGGCATCTCCAGGGGGCTGGCGCCGAGGGTCAGGATCGCCTCGCGAAACGCGGCGATGGGCAGGGAGTGGAGCAAGGGCCGGCGCGGCAGGCTATCCGGGCTGCGACAGCCGGAGACGAACAGGTGGCGGGTCTGCTGGGGAAAGCGTTCCTGGGCATGCTTGCTGGTCTCGTAGGCCAGCAGCGCGCCCAGGCCGTGGCCGAACAGCGCATGGGGCTCGCCGAGCCAGGGGTCGAGGGCGGTGAAGGTGTTTTCCAGCAGGCTGGGCCAGTTGTCGCAGGGCGCTTCGTCACGGCGCGGACCGTGCCCCGGCAGGTTGAGCACCACTAGCTCGATATGATCGGCCAGGCCACTGGACCAGACCCGCATTTGCTCGGCTGCCGCCCCGGCCTGGGGAAAGCAGATCAGGCGGATCCGGGTGGCTTGCCCGGGTTTGATCACCAGCGTCCATTGTCGGGTGTCGGTGTACACAGCTTTTCCTTAAGCAAGTGGGCCGGCACTGCGCCGGCCAGAGGCAGCCTGAAGAGGGCGTCGCAGTCTGCGGATGGTTTCTAACATAGTGCCTGTCGTCCGTGAAGGCACGTGTGTGCCGGGCCGGGCGGGCGGTTGCTGTCGGTCGCCGGAACGCGGCTTGCGGCTATGCTCTGAATGTTTCGCGCCGGCTCTTTTCCGGCGGCTGGTGATTGTAAGGTGCCATTGTTTTTTGCCGGGCCAGCCTTCACCATCAGCCGATTTACGACAGCTCCCATGGACGCATTGCATTGGCGGCACGTTTAGCTCTTCCTCGGACCCTGCGCTGGTTCTGCGCGGCATTGCTGCTGGCCGGCGCACTGCTGGGCAGCCTGCACGCCGACTGGGATTTCTCCCTGATCAGCCGCCGTGCCACGGCGCTCTACGGTCCGCTGGGCGAAGGGCAGCCGCGCATCGATGCCTGGCAGCACCTGCTGGCCACGCAAAAGCAGGTGCCCGAGCGCGAACAGTTGAAGGTGGTCAACCTGTTCTTCAACAAGAACATGCGCTACGTGGAAGACATCGATCTGTGGCACCAGGTGGATTATTGGGAAACGCCGATCGAGGCATTGTGGAAGGGCGCCGGCGATTGCGAGGACTACGCGATCGCCAAGTATTTCAGCCTGCGCCACCTCGGGGTTTCCAGTGACAAACTGCGCATCACCTACGTCAAGGCCCTGCGCCAGAACCGTGCGCACATGGTCTTGACCTACTATTCCAGCCCGGAGGCCATGCCTCTGGTGCTCGACAGCCTGGAAGACTCGATCCGCCCGGCCAGCGAGCGTACCGACCTGTTGCCGGTGTACTCCTTCAATGCCGAGGGTCTGTGGCTACCGGGGGCCAAAGGCAACAAGCGGGTGGGCGACACCAAGCGCCTGTCCCGTTGGCAGGACGTGTTGAAAAAAATGCAGGCCGAAGGTTTTCCGGTCGAGACGACTAACTAGGAGCACGAGCTCAGATGTCTTTGTTCAAACAACTGTTGATCGCAATCTGTGTGTTCCTGGTGGTCGCCTTCAGCGGCAGCTTCATGGTCAGCCTGGAAAGCTCGCGCACCCAGTATGTCAATCAGCTGCGCTCCCATGCCCAGGATGCCGCCACTGCCCTGGCACTGTCGCTGACGCCGAACATCGACGACCCGGCGATGGTCGAGCTGATGGTCAGCTCGATCTTCGACAGTGGCTACTACGCCAGTATCCGGGTGGTGGACCTGGCCACCGACAAGACCCTTGTCGAGCGCAGCGGCATCCCGGAAGTCGGCAACGTGCCCCATTGGTTTGTCAGCCTGATCGGCCTGGAACCGGCGGGTGGCGATGCCATCGTCAGCCGCGGCTGGGAACAGGCGGCACGGGTCGAGGTGCTCAGCCACCCGATGTTCGCCGTGGCCAAGCTCTGGCAAAGCGCCCTGGGCAGCCTGGGCTGGCTGTTGACCTGCGGTGCGGTGAGCGCGGTGCTCGGCGCCCTGCTGCTGCGGCGCCAGCTCAAGCCGTTGGACTACATGGTCCAGCAGTCCCACGCCATTGCCCGTCGTGAATTCCTCAGCCTGCCGCAATTGCCCCGGACTCCGGAGCTGCGGCGGGTGGTGCAGGCCATGAACCAGATGGTCGAGAAGCTCAAGGCGCTGT
Organism: Pseudomonas sp. JV245A; assembly: GCF_032424515.1. Lineage (NCBI taxonomy): Bacteria > Pseudomonadati > Pseudomonadota > Gammaproteobacteria > Pseudomonadales > Pseudomonadaceae > Pseudomonas > Pseudomonas sp. JV245A. The sequence continues at coordinate 5,846 of NZ_VYKE01000123.1, read as the reverse complement.
TCCAGGAGCAGGCCGAGCGCAGCGAGAAACTGCGCACCGAGTCCTATCAGGACAGCCTGACCGGGCTGGCCAACCGGCGTTATTTCGAAATGCAGCTGCACGCCCGCGTAAGCAACCCCGAGCAGGCCAGTTCCGGCTACCTGTTGCTGTTGCGGGTCAAGGACCTGGCCGGGCTGAACCAGCGCCTGGGCGGCCAGCGTACCGACCAGTTGCTCAAGGCGGTGGGTGAACAACTGCTGCGCGAGTGCGACAAGTACCCGGAAACCCACAACCTGGTCACCCGGGTCCGTGGTGGCGAGTTCGCGGTGCTGGCGCCGGGGCTGGTGCGTGAGGAAGCCATCCAGCTGGCCCAGAGCCTGGACAGTGCCCTGGGCAACCTGCACGCCACCGGCGCCACCGATGTTGCCTCAGTGGCCTCCATCGGCCTGGCGGCGTTTGCTCACGGTGATTCGCCGCAAGCGGTGCTGAGCCTCGGCGACCAGGCCCTGGCCCAGGCCGAAGCCCAGGGTGACACCAGCTGGGCCTGCCTCGATCAAGGCGCCAGTGCCCAGGTTGGGGATGACCACCATGCCTGGCACCGGCTGTTGGACCGGGCGCTGTCGGAGCAGCACTTCCAGCTGTACTTCCAGCCGGTGGTGGCCGCTCGGGACACCCACCTGGTGCTGCACTACAAAGTGCTGTCGCGGCTGCTGGATGAACAGGGCCAGACCATTCCGGCCGGGCGTTTCCTGCCGTGGCTGGAGCGTTTCGGCTGGACCTCGCGCCTGGATCTGCTGATGCTCGAACAGGTGCTGAGACAGATGGCGAGCCACGAAGACTGCCTGGCGCTGAACCTGTCGGCGGCGACCCTGGCGGACCCGCACGCCCTGAATCGGGTGTTCGAGATCCTGCGCCAGCATTCCGACCTGGGCCCGCGCCTGACCCTGGAGATCGGTGAAGAGCAATTACCCGAGCAGGCCATGCTGGAACAGCTGACCCGGCGCCTGCGCGAGCTGGGTTTCTCCCTCAGCCTGCAACGCTTCGGTGGGCGCTTCAGCATGATCGGCAACCTGGCGCGCCTGGGGCTGGCGTACCTGAAGATCGATGGCAGCTACATCCGCGACATCGATCAGGAAAGCGACAAGCGCCTGTTTATCGAAGCCATCCAGCGCGCGGCCCATAGCATCGACCTGCCGCTGATTGCCGAACGGGTCGAGACCGAGGGCGAGCTGCAGGTGATTCGCGAGATGGGCTTGTACGGGGTGCAGGGCCAGCTGTTCGGCGAGCCGGCTCCCTGGGGTTGAAACCGCTTTCGCCGGCGGTCCTGCTTACAGGCCTTTAAACCGCTTTCGCCGGCAAGCCGGCTCCTACAGTAGGAGTCGGCTGGCGAAAAGGGTTCAGATCAATCCGGTTTCATCGTCATTGATCAACCGGCTCAAACCGCCCAGCGCCTCGCGGGCCTGGGTGCGATCCATCAGCTTGGCCTGGGCCGCGGCCGGCAGGTCGGTGATGCGGATCACGCCCTTGAGGGTCAGGAGCTGGATCAGGTCGTCCAGCACCCGGATCATTTCCAGGTCGCTTTGCTTGAGTTGCTTGAGACTGACTTCCACCGCCTCGTTGGCGTACCAGGTCTGGATCTCGTGGTGGTCGGCGGGCAGCGTCTCGGTGGCCTCGGCGTAAGCGGCGGCTTCCACGCGAATCAGCTGGCCCTGTGCATCGCGTTGCACGTAGAACATGGCGAATCCCTCAGGCATGTGTTTCCGGCGTCAGGCAGGCAGCAGCATAGGCCAACGCAGCATTCAGAGCGCGAGTATGCGGTGCGCCGCGGCGCTCGTCACGCCGCGGGCTGCCTGCCGGGGCCCGGCGACCACCCTGGGGGGTGGCCGCTAGGGACCGGTCAGCTGTTGTTGTGATCGATCTTGATGGTCGGGTCGCTGCCGGCGATCAACGAATTGATGTTGGCGTTGGACCAGTTGTTGCCTTCCAGCTTGATCGTCACGTCGGCGTTGGCCAGGCCCCCGGCGGCGTTGAGCTTGCCCTCGGAGCTGACCTGCAGGGTCGAGACCCCGTCCACGGTGGTGATCTTGAGGAAGTTGTCGATGGTGCTGGCGCTCTCGCCCTGCAGCAAGTCACGCAGGTCGATGCGGTCGCCTTCGCTGGCCTTGAAGTCCTTGATCACGTCGTTGCCGGTGTCGCCGGCCTTCCAGACGAAGGTGTCGGCACCCGAACCGCCGATCAGGATATCGTTGCCCTGGCCACCGATCAGGGTGTCGTTGCCGGTTCCCCCCAGCAGGATGTCATTGCCCTTGCCGCCGTCCAGCAGGTCGTTGCCGCCCTGGCCGAAGAGAATGTCATTGCCGGCACCGCCCAGCAGAGTGTCGTTGCCGTCGTGGCTGCCAGACACATCGAACTCGGTGTAGTGCTCGGTGATGTACTGGTGCACGTTGCTGGTGGTGACCTTGCTCACGTCGACCCCGGTCTGCTTGGCCACATAGGCCTGCATGGCCTGGTAGCCCTCGCCTGCGACGCCGTTGAAGCTCACCAGGTCGCCGAACAGGATGTCGTTGCCGTCGCCGCCGCTGACCTTGTCGGCCCCCGGCATGGTCGCTTCGGTGTGGCCGATGATCGAGTTGGCCAGGTCGTTCGGGTCGATGTTGGTCTGCGGCTTGCCGTCGCTGTCGTAAGGCTTGAGGTCGTTGAGGCTGACACCACTGTTGATGCCGATGGCTTCGACGTTCGACAGGCCGCTGAGCAGGGCAAAGCCGCTGTTGGAGTTGGTGGTGGTGTAGTAGTCGGTGCTGCTGCCGGAGCCGGCCAGGTTCGACAGCTCGTAGGTACCGTCGCCCTGGGCGTGCAGGGTGCCCAGGGTCTTGCTGCTCCAGCCCCAGCCATTGGTGTAGGTCTGCAGGACCACCGAACCGCTAGAGTTCACGGAGAGGTAGTGGGTGTTGTCGATGTAGCTGCTGAAGGTATCCCCCAGCTTGTAGTTGCTGGTGGTCACCACATCGTCGAGGCGCACGTTGCCGTACAGCGTCGGGTTGGTCTGCTCGCCGCTCTGGTAGTAGGTCGGCTTACCGTCGGTGATGAAGTAGGTCAGGTTGGTGGCGTTGCTGTTGCCGGTGGCCTGGCTGCTCTGGAAGAAGTTGGCCGTGGCCTTGAACACGTCTTCGTAGTTGGTACCGCCGCCGGACGTCATCGAGTCCAGCACCGCCTTGAGCTGGGCCAGGGCGGTCGGATCGTTGAGGTTAACCGACACCGACTTGTTGACCTGGGTATCGAAGTCGGCGAGGAAGATGTTCACCGTCCCCGAGCTGCTGCCGCCGATGCTGTTCTTCAGGGTATTGAACACCGAGGTCAGGGAGTTCTTGGCCGCGGTGATCGAGGCGCTGCTCATGCTGCCCGAGCTGTCCACCATGAAGGCGATGTTGTAGTTGGTGCCCGGGACCACGGTCAGGCCGCCGATGTCGGCAACCACGATGTCGTTGCCGTCGGTGCCGGTAACGGTGTCGTCGCCGGAGGTGGCGACCACCGAGTTGTAGACCGCCGGGTAGACCTTGACCGGGATCTGCGCCGAAGCGCTGGCAGAGCCGCCCAGGGACTCGGTGGAGGTCGAGGTCACGTTCAGGTTGAAGGTGCCGTTGTAGTACGGCGGTGGCGTGACCGTCAGGTTGCCCAGGTTCCAGCCGGTGACGTTGGCTTCACCGGAAGTCGCGGTGGCGGTGAAGGTGTGCCCGGCGCCATCGCTGAGCACCGAGCCTGCCGGAATGCCGCTGATCTTCACGCTGAGGGTTTCCGAGCCGTCGGTATCGGTCAGGCCGGTGGTGATCTTCGACAGATGCACGCTGCCGCCTTCGCCGCCCTCGTTGAGCTTGTAGCCGTCGTAGTAGCCTTCACCGTTGGTGCCGTGCAGGTCGGACACCGAGACTCCGGCGTTGGTCAGGTCGGTGACCCCGGTGTACAGCGGCACGCCGGCGTTGCTCAGGTCCACCGCAGCCCCGCCGTTGACCGAGAGGTTGACGTCGTAGGAGCCCGGGCCGCTCTGGTTGTGGTGGTAGATATCGATGGTGTAGTAGCCGCTGGTGGTCGGGGTGAAAGTACCGTTGAGGTTACCGCCGGCGCCCCAGGTGGTGCTGGCCACGTTCTTGCCGCCGATGGTCACCAGCAGGCTGTCGTCGCCGGTGCCGGAGAAGGTATAGGCCTTGCCTGCTTCCAGGTAGATCAGGCCTGAGGTCTTCGACGCGGTGCCCGGCGTGATGTTGCCGTCGGACTGGACGTTGGTCGCCAGGCTGCTGCTGTTGGGTGTGCCGGCAGCGTCGATCACCGATTTCAGAGTGCTGGCGGAAGCGCCGCTGCCGTCGGTGCCCAGGCCGCTGAGGTTGGTCCAGACTTCCTTGAGCAGGCCCACCGAATTCACGCTGTTGCCGGCCACGCTCAGGGTCGGCGCATCGGCTACCGGGTTGATGTCGACGGTCACCGTGCCGGTGTTGCCCAGGGCCTGGCCGTCGGTTGGCTGGAACTTGATCTGGGCGTAATCGGCCTGCTGGTTGCCCACGCCGTTACCGCCGTAGCCATTGGTTCCGGATTCGTTGGCGTCCGGTGTGAAACGCAGTTTTCCGGCATCGATATCGGCCTTGCTGAAGGTCTGGTTGTTGGCCACATCCTTCCAGGTCGAACCGTCCAGATATTGCAGTTTGCCGTCGCTGGGCAGCTGGGTGATCTTCACGCCGAGGCTGGACGCCGGGCTGTCGACGTCGCTGACGCCGAAGTTCGACCAGGTCAGTGCCAGCGGGGTGTCTTCGTTGCCGGTCACGGCGCCGCCAGTGGCGGTTGGGGCGTCGTTCACCGCCACCACGTTGACCGTGGTAGTGGCGACGTTGGAGTAGTTGCCGCCGTCGGTCACGGTCACGGTGATGGTCCGTGGCGTGGTGCTCGGGTCTTCACTGTTGTTGGTGAAGGTGATGTTCTTGATCTGCTGCATGTAGTCGGCCAGCGTCGCGCTGCCCGACAGGGTCAGGGTGATCGAACCGTCCTTGCTGTTGGCATTGATGGTGATGCCGTTGACGCTGTTGCCCAGGTTCAGCGAGTCCCCCGGCTGGCGGTTGGTCAGCACGATGGTGGCGCCGGTGAGCAGGGTGCTGTCCGGGTCGGTGATGCTCAGGTCGGTGTCGGCGATCGACACGCCAGGGCCTGTGGTGCCTTCGGTGAAGGTGACCTTGTAGTCGGCCCCGGTAGCACCGCTGGAGTTGTTGGCATCCAGGTCGATGACCGGCGGAGCGTCGTTATCGATGATCGAGGTAGTGACGCTGTTGTTGCTGCCCACCACCAGATTCTCGAAGTTGCCGCCAGTGGCCGAGTCGATCTTGACCGTGAAGTTCTCGGTGCCTTCGGTGATCTTGTCGTCAATGGTGGCGACGTTGAAGGTGGCGCTGCTGGCGCCGGCCGGGATCTTCACGGTGTACACGCCGCTGAAGTCCGAACCGTCGGTGGCGGTGCCGCTGTAGCTGATCTTCAGGGTGACTTCGGTCTGCGCCGGGTGAGTCAGGCTCACGGTGTAGCTGGCGGTCTGGCCTTCGGTGACCGAGGCGCTGCCGCTGATACCCACCGAAGTGGTGTCCAGTGTATCGGTGACGTTGGTCACCGCTGGCGTGGTGTCCGTGACCAGCTTCTCGAAGTTGCCGCCAGTGGCGTTGGTGATGGTGGCGTTGACCTTGCCTGCGTCGATGTAGACGTCGTCTGCCGGCGCCGCAACGGTGACCGTCCCGGTGGTTTTTCCGGCCTCGATATGGATCACCGAACCGTTGGACAGGGTCACGGTCACCGGAGTGCCGGCGGCGTTGGTCAGGGTGGCGGTGTAGGTGATCTGGCCA
>NZ_VYKE01000122.1:0-16240 GCF_032424515.1 Pseudomonas sp. JV245A | reverse complement strand
GCACGGTGCTGGCGCTGTGCATCAACTATCCGGATGTCGAGGCCCAGCGGGCACGCATCGATGCTCATGCCAAGACGGCCCTGACCATGGCCAGCATTCTCCTGGCGGCCGGTGTGTTCACCGGCATCATGCAGGGCAGCGGCATGCTCAAGGCGATTGCCGAAGTGGCGGTGGCGCAGATTCCTGCCGGTCACGGCAAGCTGATTCCGACTGTGGTGGGGTTCCTGTCCATGCCCCTGAGCATGCTGTTCGATCCTGACTCCTACTACTTCGGGGTGATGCCGGTGATTGCCGAAGTGGGCAAGGCCCTGGGTGTCGACCCGCTGCAAGTGGCCCAGGCTTCGTTGCTCGGCGTGCACACCACCGGTTTCCCGGTAAGCCCGCTGACCCCGGCGACCTTCCTGCTGGTGGGCCTGTGCAAGATCGAACTGGCCGACCACCAGCGTTTCACCATCCCCTTTCTATTCGCTGCGTCAGTGTTGATGACCCTGACCGCGCTGCTGCTGGGAGTTTTTTAAGATGAAAAGCCTACGTATCGGCTCCGGCGCCGGTTACTCCGGTGACCGTATCGAGCCCGCCATCGAGTTGGCGCAACAGGGTGACCTGGATTACCTGGTGTTCGAATGCCTGGCCGAGCGCACCATCGCCCTGGCGCAGCAGGCGCGCCTGGTCGACCCGCACAGCGGCTACGACCCGTTGCTGGGGGCACGGATGCGCGGGGTGCTGCCCTTTGTGGGTGCCACGGCCTCGGGGCGGCGTTTGCGCATCATCAGCAACATGGGGGCGGCCAATCCGTTGGCGGCGGTGGCCGAGGTGCAACGGATCGCCGCCGAGCTGGGCTTGCCTGGGCTCAAGGTGATCGCGGTGCTGGGGGACGATGTGCTCGAGACTCTGCGGGCCCGGCCGGAGTGGGTGTTGGACAACGGGCAGACCCTGGGCTCGCTGGGGCAGCGGCTGATTTCCGCCAATGCCTACCTGGGCGCCCAGGGCATCGTCGAGGCGCTGCAGGCCGATGCCGATGTAGTGATCACTGGGCGGGTGGCCGACCCCTCGTTGTTCCTGGCGCCGCAGATCTTCGAGTTCGGCTGGGCCGAGGATGACTGGCTGCGCCTGGGGCGCGGGACCCTGGTGGGGCATCTGCTGGAGTGCGCAGGGCAGGTCAGCGGCGGCTACTTTGCCGATCCGGGGGTCAAGAATGTGGCCGGTCTGGCGCGCCTGGGGTTCCCCCTGGCCGAAGTGGATGCACAGGGCGCGGCGCTGATCACCAAGGTCAAGGGCTCCGGGGGGCAGGTCAGCAGCGCTACCTGTACCGAGCAGTTGATCTACGAAGTGCATGACCCGGCGGCCTACCTGACGCCGGATGTCTGTGCCGACTTTTCCGCGGTGGGCTTTGTCGAGGAGGCACCGGACCGGGTGCGGCTGCAAGGGGCGGCAGGCAGCCCACGGCCTGAGCGGCTCAAGGTCAGCGTCGGCTACCTGGATGGCTGGATCGGCGAAGGGCAGATTTCCTATGGCGGCCCTGGGGCTGTGGCCAGGGCGCGGCTGGCCCGGGATATCGTGCTCGAACGCCTGGCCCTGACCGGGGTACAGATGCAGGAAGTGCGCGCGGAGCTGATCGGCATCGATGCCTTGCACGGTGTTGAACTGGGCCAGCGAGCGCCTGCCGAACCCTGGGAAGTGCGCCTGCGGGTGGCGGCTCGCTGCACGGACAAGGCCGAAGCGGTGCGCGTCGGCAATGAGGTGGAAACCCTCTATACCAATGGGCCCGCTGGTGGCGGCGGGGCCAGTAAAAGCCTGCGGCAGGTGGTGGCGGTGGCTTCGCTGTTACTGCCCCGGGAGGCCGTCAGGGTCACCTTGCATCAGGAGGTACGGGCATGAATGAGGTCAAATTGCGTGACTTGGCGCACTCGCGTACGGGGGACAAGGGCGACACTTCGAATATTTCGGTGATTGCCTACCACGCCGAGGACTTTGCCTTTCTTTGCGAGCAGCTTACCGCCGAGCGCGTGGCGCAATATTTCGCCGGCTTGCTGGGGAGCGATGCGGCGCCGGTACAGCGCTATGTCCTGGAGAATGTGCGGGCCTTGAACTTTGTCTTGCCGGGCATCCTGCGCGGCGGAGTGACCCGCTCCCTGGCGCTGGATGCCCACGGCAAGTGCCTGGGCGCGGCCTTGCTTGACTTGCAGTTGGCCCGGGGCTGAAGAGCCCCGGGGAGGGCGTCAGACGGTCGCGAAGCGCTGGTTCAGGTAACCGATGATCACCTTGGATTCATACATCCAGGTGGTCTGGCCGTTCTCTTCGATGCGCAGGCACGGCACCTTGATCTTGCCGCCCTGCTCCAACAGGGCCTGGCGGTCCTGCTCGTTGTTTTTTGCGTCGCGCAGGGCCACCGGCACATTCAGGCGATGCAGGGTACGGCGGGTCTTCACGCAGAACGGGCAGGCGTGAAACTGGTACAGGGTCAGGCCCTTGGCGGCTTCCACGACTTGCGCCTGAGCGGCGGCGTCCCGCTGCTGCTTGCGTGGGCGGGTGATGAAGTCGATGAAAATGATGAGTTGGCCCAGGCCGACTCGCAGCGCTTTGACGATCACGGTTATTGCCTCTTGCCCATGAATGAAGGGGCGGCAGCTTACCTGATTTTTCCCGGGCGAAAAAAAACCGGCGATCAACGCCGGTTTTTTCGCCTGCAGCCTGTTACTTGATCAGGCTGAGGAATTCGCTGCGGGTCGCGGCATTCTCGCGGAACTCGCCCAGCATCACCGAGGTGATCATCGACGAATTCTGTTTCTCCACACCGCGCATCATCATGCACATGTGCTTGGCCTCGATCACCACGGCCACCCCGAGGGCGCCGGTCACTTGTTGGACGGCGTCGGCGATCTGCCGGCTGAGGTTTTCCTGGATCTGCAGGCGGCGGGCATACATATCGACGATGCGCGCGACTTTCGACAGCCCCAGGACCTTGCCGCTGGGAATGTAGGCGACGTGGGCCTTGCCGATGAACGGCAGCAGGTGGTGTTCGCACAACGAGTAGAGCTCGATGTCCTTGACCAGGACCATTTCGCTGTTGTCGGAGCTGAACAAGGCACCGTTGGTGACCTCTTCCAGGGTTTGGGCATAACCGCGGCAGAGGTACTGCATGGCTTTGGCGGCACGCTTGGGCGTGTCGAGCAGGCCCTCGCGGGAGACGTCCTCGCCCAGCTGGCCGAGGATCGCGGTGTAATTCTGTTCCAGGGACATGAAACTACCTGTGGGATTTTACGCAAAGGGCAAGGGTACGGTGGCGGACACGACGCTGCAAGCGTGATGCAGCGGCTTTATTCGTCACGGCCTTCCATCATGGTGCGCTTGAGCATGACGTACAGCGCCCCGGTACCGCCATGCCTGGCCTGGCAGGAAGTGAAGCCCAGCACCTGCGGATGCTGGCGCAGCCAGGTGTTGACGTGGCTCTTGATCATCGGTCGCTTGCCGTCCAGGCGCACAGCCTTGCCGTGGGTGACGCGCACGCAGCGGATTTCGAACTGGGTGGCTTCAGCGAGAAAGGCCCAGAGGGTTTCCCGGGCCTTTTCCACGGTCATGCCATGCAGGTCGAGGCTGCCTTCAAAGGGGATCTGGCCGATCTTCAGCTTGCGCATCTGGCTTTCCTGAACCCCGTCGCGGGCCCACATCAGCTCATCTTCCGGCCCCACGTCGATGACGAACTGGTCGGACAGCCCGTCCACCGTGGTGGTCTCGCTGCGTACGGTGGCCGCCTGGCGCAACTTGGCGATCTGCGCCCGGTCGCTCTTGGGTTTGCCTGTATCGGCACGATCGTGCTTGATCGGCTTGACGCCGAGGATCTCGTTTTTGAACAGGGAAAAGTCGTCGTCTTGCATGTCAGCCTCCGCGAAGGGCGGCTAGTTTACCCAACTCGGAACACCTTAAGGCGCGCAAATCGCGCCTCGGGAATGTCAGTCGTGTTTTTTCATCAGGTGCGGCGCCATGTTCAGCTCCAGGGGCTGGCGCATGCGCCGCCGGCAGCGCCGCCACAAGCGTACGCCGACATACAGCAGCAACAGGCCGACCACCAGGATCACCGCCGAGCCCGCCGGGCTGGCATTCATTTCCCCCAGCGCCGGGGCACGGCCCAGCAGGCTCGCAGTACCGGCCATCGCCAGCAGCACGCCAAATGTCGCCAGTAGCGCGGAGAATCCCGCACCCAGGCGCAACCGCCAGTTTCGCGGGCTTTTGGGCCGCAATCGGCGTGCGTCAAAACCATCGGATATCTTCATTCCGACCTTCCTCAATGGGTATCGGCCCTTCGACCGGAAGTTGACCGGGTGGTTCCTGAGGCTAAGGCAATTGCTGCAAAGGCGAGGGGTTTATGGATGAGCGGCCCGCCAGCCGCTCACCAGGGCTGATCAGATCAGGCTTGCGGTCTGGGCGAGGGTGGCGAAGTTGTCAGCCATGATTGCCATTTCGGTTTGCTGAACGTGCTCGGCGCTGAGGATGCCACCCTTGTAGGGCAGGTCGCGGGTGGCGCAGGCGTCTTCTACCAGGGTGCAGCGAAAGCCCAGGTTCTTGGCCGCGCGCACGGTGGTGCTGACGCTGGAGTGGCTCATGAAACCGGCGACGATCAGGTCCAGGGAACCGAGGTCCTGCAGGCGCTTTTCCAGTTCGGTGCCGTGGAACGCGCTGGGCAGCAGTTTGCCGATGATGGTTTCGTCGCCTTGGGGTTCAAGGCCGGGAATGAACTCGCCGCGCTCGCCTTGTGGGTCGAACAGGCCGCCGACGGTACCGAGGTGGCGTACGTGCACCACTGGGCGACCGGCAGCCCGGGCCGCGGCCAGCAGTTGGCGGATGTTGGCCACTGCCGCGTCCATGCCGGACAGGGCCAGCGGGCCGCTGAGGTATTCTTTCTGGGCGTCGATGATCACAAGGGTCGCGTGGCTCAAATTGGCCGCTGCATAACCACGACCGCTGAGTTGAAACATCGTCTTTGGAACGGACATTCTGGGGCTCCTGTGAGTGGGGCTTTTGCGCCATTGTCCTCTGGCGGAGCGCTTCTGTGAATCGCTACTAACGTAAGGTGCGCCGTTGCTGGCCTGCAGCCTTGTCAAGTGGGGCAAGGTATGCAGCCTTCCCGAGCAAAAAAACGCTTGAACACTCTTGCCCGTCGCTGGTTTTTCATTCGTCGTCGGCAAGCGTTTTGGCTGTTAGAATCGCCGGTCGTTTTGTCAGGAGTCTGTCCCGTGATCACTTCCCGCCTGCGCACCTTGCGCGACCATATCCGCTGGGCCGTCAGCCGCTTTCATGGGGAGGATCTGTTCTTCGGCCATGGTACCGACAATGCCTGGGACGAGGCCCGTCAACTGGTGCTCGGCGCCTTGCACCTGCCTTGGGAAATTGCCGACAGCTACCTTGATTGCGCGTTGGAAGACGACGAGCTGGTCCATGTGCAACACCTGCTCAAGCGTCGTATCCAGGAGCGCGTGCCTACCGCCTACCTGCTGGGCGAGGCCTGGTTCTGCGGCATGTCGTTCATTGTCGATGAGCGCGTGCTGATTCCCCGTTCGCCGATTGGCGAGCTGATCGAAAAACGTTTCGAACCCTGGCTGGGCAGCGAGCCGGCACGGATTCTCGACCTGTGTACCGGTTCCGGCTGCATCGGTATCGCTTGTGCCTATGAATTCCGTGATGCCGAGGTGGTGTTGGCGGACCTGTCCTTCGAAGCCCTCGAAGTGGCCAACCAGAACATCGAGCGCCATGGCGTCGATGAGCGGGTGTTCACGGTCCAGGGCGATGGCTTCGATGGCCTGCCCGGGCAGCGCTTCGACCTGATCGTGTCCAACCCGCCCTATGTCGATGCCGAAGACTTCGCCGACATGCCGGATGAATACCAGCATGAGCCCGAGCTGGGCCTGGCCTGTGGCGAGGATGGCCTGAACCTGGTGCGGCGGATGCTGGCCGAGGCGGCGGACCACCTGACCGAGAAGGGCTTGCTGATTGTCGAGGTGGGCAACAGCCAGGTGCATGTCGAGGCGCTGTACCCGGAGGTCGACTTCGCCTGGCTGGACTTCGAGCGCGGTGGCCACGGTGTGTTCATGCTGACCGCGGAGCAGTGCCGCGACCATCAGGCGTTGTTCGCGTCCCGGGTCTGAGCCGATTGCCGGCCCGCGCAACGCGGGCCTCTGGCGGTCAGGCGTTGCGGCTCAGCGATGAGTCGCAATCCAGATCAGCAGCCCGGCCTGGAACACCGCAAAGGCCACCAGGCAGGTGATGGTGAAGCGCAGACCGGTGTCCTCGCGCTTGTACTTGGTGACTTTCTCTTCCTGCTTGCGCAGCTTCACTTCCAGTTCTTCAAGATTCTGTTCGGCCTGCTGGAGCATCTGCGCCGCTTCCAGAATCTCCACGAACTGCAGCTTTTCGCTATTCCACTGGCCCAGCAGTTCACCCACCTGGACATCCTTGACGCTGCCCTTGAGGTGCTGGGCATCGGCATACACCACATCGAAACCCTGGGTGCGCAGCACGTGGTCACGACGCAGGCGCGTGTCTTCGTTGAGGGCATCCTTGTTCGCCAGGTCGAAGCCGTCGACCCGGTAGTGCGGCCACTTCTTCTGGGCCCACTGCGCTGCCTGGGCCAGCAGGAAACGGCCGATTCCGCGGTTCAGCGGTTCGACCTGCAGGCCGCCTTCGGGTTCGAAGTGCACCCGGCGAGTGTCGTGCTCGACCCACACATCCAGGTGATTCTGTTCCTTGCGCACCCGTTGGCCGGGGAGGCTGATGGTCATGCGCAGCAGGCTGTGCTCTTTGTTGTTGCGTTCGGCATAACCGAACTCGACAAAGCGCAGAGGCCGTCCGCCCGTGGCGCGATCGGTCTGCAAGGGTGCCAGGCGCAGCATCTTGTGGTGCTCGGCCTGCACATCGGCCCACGGCAGCGGCGGCGCTTCCGGGGCGGCGGCTTCCTGCTCGGTGGCGGGTGAGTTCGGGGTATCAGTCATAACGGCGAGATCCTGTCCAATCGCTGCGCGCCGACAGCAATTGAACGGCCGGCAAAGTCTTATCGGCCGTTTTTTTCAGGACTGGAGGGCAAAAACAGCCTAACGGGTGTGAAGTCCGTCAATAAAATCGATGATCGCGCTGCCCAGTTCCGCTGCCAGGGGCAATTGCGGGTCCTTGTAGGAGGCCAGCTGGCGCTTGAGGTCATTGGGCACGATGCGCATCACATGGTTCATGCCCTCGATCAGTGCCAGTTGCGCATCCGGTTTGGCGGCCTTGAGGACCCTGGCGTCATCGACGCTGACCTGGATGTCGTTGCTGCCCTGGATGATCAGCGCCGGCATCTTCAGGCGGGCGAAGGCCGCCGCCGGGTCTTCGCGAAACAGGGTGATCAGGTAAGGCTGCACGCTGGGGCGAAAGATGACTTGCAGGGCAGGGGGCACATCCGGGTCGACCTTGCCGGCCTTGAGGCTGTCCAGCAGCTCATTGCTGCGCAGCATCAGCGCCGGTGGCAGGCGGTAGCTCAACTGCTGGCGCAGGATCTGGTCCACCGGGCGGGCGGTTCCGGAGATCGAGATAACGCCTGCGGCATTCAGCTGCGGTGCCGCCAGCGTGGCGATCAGTGCGCCTTCGCTATGCCCCAGGACTATCAGTTGGCTCAGGCGTGGATCGGCCTTGAGCTTGTTGCCCCAGGCCACGGCATCCGCGACATAGGCGTCCAGGGTCAGGTTGCGTTCGTCCGGGGTCGCGGCGAGGCTGGCGGCCACGCCGCGCTTGTCATAACGCACGCTGGCGATGTTGTGCTTGGCCAGTACCCAGGCCAGGCGCTTGAGGCTGTCGTTGCGCCCGCCATCGGGGTTGTTGCCGTCGCGGTCAGTGGGGCCGGAGCCGGAAATGATCAGCACCACCGGCACCGGCTGCTCGGACTTGGGTAGCAGCAGCGAGCCGTACAGCTCACCGTGCCCGGTGTCCAGGCTCACGGGGCGTTGCAGGACGGCCGCATGAACCAGGCCGGTGAACAGGGAAAGGCTCAAGAGAAGAACTCGCAGCATCATCGCGCCATCATGGATAAGGTGCCGGTTTGACTCGGTAACAGGCAGAAGGTTCGAGGATGAACTAGTTGGGTAGCCTGCGTATACTGGCGCACGCGCTAATCCAGATTGAGTTATTTCGGCTGATTTCACGGAGCTCCCTGCATGTCCGGCAATACCTACGGCAAGCTGTTCACTGTCACCACCGCGGGCGAAAGCCATGGTCCGGCGTTGGTCGCCATTGTCGACGGCTGCCCGCCGGGCCTGGAACTGACGCTGGAGGACCTGCAGCGTGACCTGGACCGGCGCAAGCCTGGCACCAGCCGCCATACCACCCAGCGCCAGGAACCCGACGAGGTCGAGATCCTCTCCGGGGTGTTCGAAGGCAAGACCACCGGCTGTTCCATCGGCTTGTTGATCCGCAACACCGATCAGAAGTCCAAGGACTATTCGGCGATCAAGGACCTGTTCCGCCCGGCTCACGCCGACTACAGCTACCACCACAAGTACGGCATCCGCGACTACCGTGGTGGCGGCCGCAGTTCGGCCCGGGAAACCGCCATGCGCGTGGCGGCCGGGGCCATTGCCAAGAAGTACCTGGCCAGCCAGGGCATCGTGATTCGCGGCTACATGAGCCAGCTGGGCCCGATCGAGATTCCCTTCAAGACCTGGGATTCGGTAGAGAACAACGCCTTCTTCAGCCCTGATCCGGGAAAGGTTGCGGAACTGGAAGCCTATATGGACCAGTTGCGTCGAGACCAGGATTCGGTCGGAGCGAAGATCACCGTGGTGGCCGAAGGGGTGATGCCGGGCCTGGGCGAGCCGATTTTCGATCGCCTGGACGCCGAGCTGGCCCATGCGCTGATGAGCATCAACGCGGTCAAGGGCGTGGAGATCGGCGCCGGTTTCGCCTGCGTTGCCCAGCGCGGCACCGAGCACCGTGACGAACTGACCCCGCAAGGTTTCCTCAGCAATAACGCCGGCGGCATTCTGGGCGGCATCTCCTCGGGGCAGCCGATCGTCGCTCACCTGGCGCTCAAGCCGACCTCCAGCATTACCACCCCCGGGCGCTCCATCGATATCGACGGCAACCCGGTGGACGTGATCACCAAGGGGCGCCACGACCCGTGCGTGGGCATTCGCGCCACGCCGATCGCCGAGGCGATGATGGCCATCGTGCTGATGGATCACCTGCTGCGCCACCGCGGCCAGAATGCCGACGTGCGCGTCAGCACGCCGGTGCTGGGCCAGCTGTAATGCCGGTCCTGCCAGTCGCCACGGTCTGAAGGCCGTGGCGGCACTTCCCTACTGGCGGCTTTCCAGTTTCTACCTGTTCTATTTCGCGCTGCTGGGGTCGACCGCGCCATTCCTGGCGCTGTATTTCGATCACCTGGGGTTCTCCAGTGCGCGCATCGGCGAACTGGTGGCCATTCCCATGCTCATGCGCTGTGTGGCGCCCAACCTTTGGGGCTGGCTGGGGGACTACACCGGGCGGCGCCTGGCGATCGTGCGTTTTGGTGCGTTCTGCACCCTGGTCTGTTTCTCCCTGATCTTCGTCGACAAGAGCTATGCCTGGCTGGCCATGGTCATGGCCCTGCATGCTTTTTTCTGGCACGCGGTGCTGCCGCAGTTCGAAGTGATCACCCTGGCGCACCTGCAAGGCCAGGCCTCGCGCTACAGCCAGATCCGCCTCTGGGGCTCCATCGGCTTCATTCTTACCGTGGTGGCCCTGGGGCGTTTGTTCGAGTGGTTGAGCCTGGACATCTACCCGGTAGCGCTGGTGGTGATCATGGCGGGCATCGTCCTCAGCAGCCTGTGGGTGCCTAACGCCCAGCCTCGGGTGCAGGGGCCGCGGCACGCCGGGGAGGGCTTTGTCAGGCAACTGCGCAGCCCCGGTGTGCTGGCCTTCTACCTGTGCGTGGCACTGATGCAGATGAGCCACGGCCCCTATTACACCTTCCTGACTCTGCACCTGGAGCGCCTGGGCTATACCCGCGGGGTGATCGGCATGCTCTGGGCCCTGGGTGTGGTGGCCGAAGTGTTGATGTTTCTGGCGATGAGCTGGCTCCTGGCGCGCTTTTCCGTGCGGCGAGTGCTGCTTGCGAGCTTCCTGCTGGCGGCTCTGCGCTGGTTGCTGCTGGGCAGCCTGGCGGAACACCTCGGGGTGCTGTTGTTGGCTCAGGTGCTGCACGCGGCGACCTTCGGCAGTTTCCACGCCGCCGCCATTCATTTTGTGCAGCGCAGTTTCGGTGCCCGCCAGCAAGGCCAGGGCCAGGCGTTGTACGCGGCCCTGGCGGGAACCGGGGGCGCCCTGGGGGCCCTGTATTCGGGTTATAGCTGGAATGCCCTGGGCCCCACATTGACCTTTAGTATTGCCAGCGTCGCAGCCTTGGCCGCAGCCGTTATCATTGCCACCCGCATGCAAGAGGAGTTGCCGTAATGAGCAGCCTGTCCGTCTACCACGTATCCAGTCCGGACCTGCCGAACAAGGTCCTGACCCACTTCGACGATATCGCTGCAACCCTGGCCGAGCAGGGGATTCGTTTCGACCGCTGGCCTGCCACCACGCGTGTTGCACCGGGCACCAGCCAGCAAGAAGTGATAAGCGCCTATCAGGAGCAGGTCGATCGCCTGATGACCGAGGGTGGCTACGCCAGCGTGGATGTCATCAGCCTCGATGAAGACCATCCGCAGAAGGCCGAGCTGCGCGCCAGCTTTCTCGATGAGCACCGCCACAGCGAGGATGAAGTACGTTTCTTCGTTGCGGGCCGGGGCCTGTTCAACCTGCACATCGATGACTATGTGTACGCCGTACTGTGCGAAAGGAATGACCTGATCTCGGTGCCGGCGGGCACCGCCCATTGGTTCGACATGGGCGAGCGGCCGAACCTGGTGGCCATCCGCATGTTCAACAACCCCCAGGGCTGGAACGCCAGCCTGACCGGCGACGCGATCGCCAGCCAGTTCCCGCGCCTGGACGATTGAGCGGGGAGCACAACGTCAACGGGCCGGACCCACGCAAGGTGGGGCCGGCCCGGACAGGTGCAGCGCAAGCGGCTTACGCGCAGTGGTAAGTCGGCAGGGCAAAGCGGTTCTGGCTTTGCAGCATGGAGATCTGTGGCAACTCACTGGCCTGTTCGGCCAAGTCCCGACGAATTGCGCTGATGACCCACGACAGTTGGTCGGCGGCGTGCAACTGTGCGTAGGAGATCGAACGCTTGAACTGTTTGCCTTCGCTGTTGCGCAGGGTCAACAGGATGCCACCGTCAGGGCGTGGCTGGGTGGTCACTTCGAAGTTGGAGAACAGGGAAGAAAATTTTTCTTGGATCAGGCTCATGTCTATCAGCTCCGTTAGCTCTTGAAGGGCAAGCGTGGAGTGATAGGTGCAGCGATTGTGCCAGTATTGTTTTTTTAAAATATCCTTTAAAAACAACAACTTATAAAAATCAAAAAAGCGCCTGTTCGTGCAAATTGCATGAATGGCCATCGTGCATCCTGCATTTTGCAGGTCCGCAGGGGGTGTTGGCGGGTGCCGTGGCAGTGTTGTGACCGCGGGCCAGGGTGGAAAATTCAATCGTTGAAGCGGGGACAAGTACGCTGCGTGGGGAGACCGAGGGTAGATACAAAAGTTTGCAAAAACCCCGTGTACAGCGTCGCGAGAGCTGACGTATTTTCCAGCCAGTCACGTTGGTTCAACCTGGCCTCGACGGCCCCGCGAAAGCGGCTTGAACGGCGTTTCTGCGACATGGAATGTGTTGTGGCGCGATCTTGCGATCCCGCCCGACCAATAATAAGAACATAGGACGCTCTCCATGAACCTTTCCTGCGCCTCATCGCCGGTGCTCTTTGCAGCCCTGCGCTTGTCCTGCCTTCATCCCTTTGCGAGAGATATCCACAGCTCCCGCGTGCCGCTCGCCGCACCCTGGATCGCTACCCCCGGTTGAGCCTTGCGCCGCTGTTGCCAACGCCCGGCCGGCCAGGCCCGGGCCCAGATCCTTGCTGTGCAACCGGAGCAAACATGAACAAGCACAAGAGCGACATGATCACCTGGGGCATGATGCTGCGTAAGGTGCCCTCCATTGCCAGGGCACTGCCGCGGGTGGTGCGGGGCATGAAGGCGGGCAATATCGACAACCCGGACCAGCCCTGCGGCCTGGGCTGGAGCTTTGAGCAGGCGACCCTGCGCAACCCCGAGGGGCCGGCCTTGCTGTACGGTGACCGGGTGCTCAGTTATGCCCAGGTCAATCAGTGGGCCAACCGCATTGCTGCCTACCTGCAGGAGCAGGGCATCGGCAAGGGTGATGTGCTGGCGATCTTCATCGAGAACCGCCCGGAATTGCTGGTCACGGTGCTGGCGGTGGCCAAGCTCGGAGGCATTTGCGCGATGCTCAACACCGCGCAGACCCAGGGCGTGCTGGCGCACAGCCTGGCGTTGGTGAAACCGGCGGCGATCATCCTCGGCGGCGAGCTGCAGGCCGCTTACTCGGCGGTACGCGAGCAGGTGGGCATCGATCCGCAGCGCACCTGGTTCGTGGCCGATCAGGACACCTTTGCCGACCCCGGGCCGACCCCCGAGGGAATGCGCAACCTGATGGCCGAGAGCGCCGGTTACCCATCGGACAACCTGGCGCAGACCCAGCGCATCTTCCTCAACGACCCTTGCTTCTACATCTATACCTCCGGCACCACGGGGTTGCCCAAGGCCGGGATCTTCAAGCATGGTCGCTGGATGCGCACCTCTGCCGGCTTCGGCACCATCGCCCTGGATATGCAGCCCGGCGACGTGGTGTATTGCACCTTGCCGCTGTACCACGCCACCGGTCTGTGCGTGTGCTGGGGCTCGGCGATTACCGGCGCCTCGGGCTTTGCCATCCGCCGCAAATTCAGCGCCAGCCAGTTCTGGGATGACGTGCGCCGCTACAAGGCCACGACCGTGGGTTATGTCGGGGAGTTGTGCCGCTACCTGATCGACCAGCCGGCTTGCGCACGGGATACCGAGCACGGGGTCTCGAAGATGATCGGCAACGGGCTGCGCCCGGGCGTCTGGAGCGAGTTCAAGCAACGTTTCGGCGTCGGTCATATCTGTGAGTTGTATGCCGCCAGCGACGGCAATATCGGTTTCAGCAACATCCTCAACTTCGACAATACCGTGGGCTTTTCCCTGATCCCCTGGGCGCTGGTGGAATACGCCCACGATACCGGTGCGCCACTGCGCAACAGCCAGGGCTTCATGCAGAAGGTAGCCAAGGGCGGCCAGGGGCTGCTGCTGGCGAAGATCGACGACAAGGCGCCCCTGGATGGCTACACCGACCCGGAAAAGAACCTCAAGGTGATTCTCAAGGACGTATTCGAGAAGGGCGACTGCTACTTCAACACCGGCGATCTGCTGCGCGATATCGGCTTTGGCCATGTGCAGTTCGTCGACCGGCTGGGAGATACCTATCGCTGGAAGGGCGAGAACGTTTCCACCACCGAGGTGGAGAACGTCCTGCTGGGGCACCCGCAGGTTGCCGAGGTGGTGGCCTATGGTGTCGAGATCCACAACACCAACGGTCGGGCCGGGATGGTGGCGATCACTCCGGCAGAATCCCTGGCGACCCTGGATTTCAGCGAGTTGCTGCAGTTCGCCCGGCAGCAGTTGCCGGCCTACGCAGTGCCGCTGTTCCTGCGGATCAAAGTGAAGATGGACACCACCGGCACCTTCAAGTACCAGAAGAGTCGCCTCAAGGAGCAGGCATTCGATCTGCAGCAAATCGGTGACGAGCCGGTGTATGCCTGGTTGCCGGGCTCGGATACCTACGTGCGGCTGACCCCGCAGATTCTCGCGGACATTCAGGGTGGGCGCCTGCGTTATTGATTCTGCCTATGGTGGCTCTCGGGAAAAAAGGGATGACAGGCTGGCGCCGGCTTGGGGAAACTAGCGCCTTTCCGAATTGCCGAACCTGGAGTTTCCGATGACCGACAAAAGCCGCCAGATGACTGAAGAAGAGGCCGCCCAGTTTGTCGAACAGGTGTTCAACGTGGCCCGCCAGGGCGACGCACAGATGCTCGACAAGCTGGCTGCCAGTGGCCTGCCGGTCAACCTGCGCAATCACAAGGGCGACACGCTGCTGATGCTCGCCGCCTATCACGGCCATGTGGACGCGGTGCAGGTGCTGCTCAAGCACCAGGCCGACCCCGAGATCCGCAACGACAATGGCCAGAGCCCGATTGCCGGGGCTGCCTTCAAGGGCGACCTGGCGGTGGTCAAGGCGCTGGTGGAGGGGGGCGCCCAAGTGGAAGGCTCGTCCTTCGACGGACGTACCGCGCTGATGATGGCGGCGATGTTCAACCGCACGGAAATCGTCACCTACCTGATCAGCCAGGGCGCCGACCCCAAGGCCCGCGACAGCAATGGCGTGAGTGCCCTGGAAGCGGCCAAGACCATGGGCGCCATGGATACCACGGCGCAGCTGGAAAAACTCCTGGCCTGAGCCGGCGATGATCGGGGCGTGCAGGCGTCAGGTGCTGCCTGGCGTGATAGCTCGGGCACTTTAGGCTATCCTTCGCGCCCCTTGATTTCCTCGCTTCCAGGATGTGCCCATGAAAACCGCCCTTATCGAACTCATTAGCAAGATCAGCTCCGGGTGCATGGGCGATGCCGAGATCCAGCAGATCGCCAAGGAGGCGAGCCAGGCCTACGCCGACCCTCAGGGATTCCTGGCAGCCAACCCGGATATCAACTACGACGACAGCTTCCCCATTCCCCTGGGGGAATGGGTGGTGGTCGGCAGCCTGCCGGAAACCGTGTTGTTTCAGGCCGATACCTATGTCGACCTGTTCGCCCAGATCGTCGCCTCGTTCGGCAAGGACGTGGCTTTCAACATCAAGCCCAAGCAGTTGGCCAAGATCGAAGCCCTGACGGCCTTGAACCGCATCCAGATCCAGATGGGCAGCATGAACCCGGAAAACGGCGGCTATGTGTTGATGAACTTCAGCCAGTTGCTGGATGACGAGTTGCAGATGGTACTGGTCTACGGCAACGACGTGCCGCGGGTGCTGGAGCTGTGCGCCGAGGTCGGGATCGCCGCAGCGCCGGCCCTGGAGGCCTTGAAGATCGCCGTTCATGTCTGAAGCCCGAGCGGCTGTGGAATAAAACGGAACCCTGATCCAGCACGGCTATCCTAAAGAGGCACGCCATCATTTAGGGAGCGACACCATGGGTTCCACCTTCAATGGCCTGGTTGGCCTGATCATTCTGGCCCTGGATATCTGGGCCATCATCAACGTACTCAAAAGCGGCGCCGAAACCGGGATGAAGGTCCTCTGGGTGCTCTTGATCATTCTCCTGCCGGTGCTGGGGCTGATCATCTGGGCGATCGCCGGGCCGCGAGGCAATGTGCGGCTCTGAAGCTGGAGACGCAGGTTGCACAGGGAAAAGGGCCGTCAGGCCCTTTTTTGTGTGACTAAACATGCGTTGAACGAAATTTTCACAAACGCTCTAAGACAATTCGCCGGCGCTTTTTCCCCGGTATAACTCTCTGCAATCTCTTGTCCCAGAGCCGTTGGCAGTGGGTTTTTCGGTGCTGCCCACTAATCAATGGCAATGCCTTGAGTGATCGTGCAACATTTGCGCACCGCGAATTCCCCCGTCGCCCTGGCGGCAACAAGAGGGCAGAACGCAGCTTTATCTTTGCAACTTAAACTTCCAATGGGTCCTAAAACCACATGGCAAACTCGGATGCCCTGAGTCAGCAGCGATCCTCGAATCGCCTGCTGCAACCGACCGTTAAATCCCATCTGGCCTACACGCTGTTGTGCGCCCTGGTCATGATGGTGATGCTTTCCCTGTTGCGCGTCGCGCTGCTGATCTACAACCGCGAGATGATTCTCGACACTCCGGCCTCGACCTTCCTCGAAGCGTTTGCCAACGGGCTGCGTTTTGACCTGCGGCTGGTGGTCTACCTCAGCGTACCGCTGCTGCTGGCGCTGTTCAGCGCCCGGGCCATGGCGGCTCGCGGGGTGTTGCGCTTCTGGCTGACAGTCACCTCCAGCATCGCGCTGTTCCTCGGCCTGATGGAGATGGACTTCTACCGAGAGTTCCACCAGCGCCTCAACGGCCTGGTCTTCCAGTATGTGAAGGAAGATCCGAAAACCGTGATGAGCATGCTCTGGTACGGCTTTCCGGTGGTCCGCTACCTGCTGGCCTGGGCCGTGGGCACCTGGATCCTGAGCCTGGCATTCAAGGG
>NZ_VYKE01000121.1:0-16920 GCF_032424515.1 Pseudomonas sp. JV245A | reverse complement strand
CCGGCAGGGATGCCGGGTTAGCCGCCACCCGGCCATGGATGGCCGGTGGCGGCGGCCCACGGAGCAATGCCGGAGTGAGGGCATGCCGAGCCTAAGCGAGGCACCGAGTGGAGGGGCAAGAGCGTTTTGCTTACTTTTTGCGCTTTTCAAAAGTGAGTCGCTGTAAGAGCGAAACCATAAGCCGCCACACCCGCAGCAACGGATATGTCCCCCTCACCACCCACACAAAACCAAACGCCCCCCCATAACCACAACAATGAACACCTCCCAACATAAAAAAACCGCCAAAGCACCTTGCCCCACCCCCTCAATTCATTCAGCATCCGCGCTCCAATTTTCCAGGGAAAGGAACACGTCATGGTCGAAGACCTGTATTACGACGACTACCCAGAGGCCAAGACCGAACTGATCAAGGCCATCGAGCGCGGCCGCCTGCCACTGCTGACCCAGGAACTCAACGCCTACGACTGCATCCAGGCGATCTTCGAACTGGACGCCATCAACAACCCCAAGGACGAGGAAGACGCCTTCTTCGACCTGGCCCTGGCCCTGATCGGCTGGATTCCCGGCCCCGGGCAAGGCCTGAAGATCCTTTTGCGCCTGATCAACCGCGCCCCCCAGCGCCACGCCGAAAAGCTCTTCGACCTGATCCGCCACACCCTGCTGGCCTGCCGCCTGAAGACCAGCCCCGAACAGCTGCTGGAAAAGTGCCTGGACCCCGTGCGCCTGGCCGAGGAACTGCCCGAGATCATCCGCGGCGTGAGCGCCTCCAGCACCTTCAACAGCCTTACGCCCCAGCAGCAGCGCCTGGTGCTGCACAACCTCAACGAAGCCTGCGAACACACCGAGTTCCTCATGGTGTCGGTGCAAGAACGCATTGCCCCCTGGATCGCCGAGCAACGCAACAACTCGGCCGCCGCCCACAGCCGCGGCCCGGCCCTGGCGCCCAAGCCGCAGTCGTCCCTGGAACCGCGCCCAACGACCCTCACCGCCGCGACGCAACCCGGGGCCCACGACGCCGCAAGCCTCGCCCAGGACATCAACCAGGGCCTGGAACACCTCACCGGTGAGGGCCACTGGCTGGAACTGAACCTGCACTACCCCAACCTGGAGCCGGTGTCCGGCGCCGCCTACCGAGCGGTGTTCAGTGACGGCTCGCAAGCCGAGGGCAACCTCGACCAGGAAGGTTTTGCCCGCCTGGAAGGCATCCCCGAGGGCCCGGTGAAGGTCTACTACGGCGAAGACCCACGGCCCTACCTGCGCCGGCCAATCGTTGCCCTGCCCGCGGATGCACAGCAGTTGGAAGAAGAGCTGGAGCAGCTTGACCTGGAGCCCGCCGAAGTCGACCTGCCGACCCTGCTGCTGGAAACCTCGCAGCGCAAGGCGCCCTTCACCCTGATTCCCGTGTACTGAGCCAAGGCACCGACATGAACCGCAGACAAGTGTTTCTCAGCCACAAGCAGTACCACGACTTCCTCGAAAGCCTGGCCGGCGAAGAGGCCCACTGGCAGACCCACTCGATGATGGCCGACAGCCCCGAGCAGGAAGCCTCCCTCAAGGCCTCCAATGTGCGCAGCGCGCGCCTGCACCACCTGATCCTGGGCTACACCGGCGGTGCACCCATGGAGCAACTGGCCCGGGAGCTGGATGGGGTGATCGAAGGCTACGAGGACTACCAGCGCAAGATGGGGGTTTATGAAGAACGGCCGGATATCGCGCCGCTGAACATCGAAGACTACCCCGACGAGTACGAGGAATATGTCCAGGTCATCAGCCTGTGCATCCTGCTGCAACGCAGCGACCTGCTGCCGCGTCTGGTGCTGCTGCAGGACCGTGCCGGCTTTGGCGGCCAGGACACTCTGATCGAGGACCTGCTCAAGGCCTACCTGCCGGATCGTGAAGACGTTGATCAGTGGTTCCACGACGTCTCCACGCCCCTGATCCGGGCCATCTACACCGAAGATCCGGATGAACCCCGGGAACTGCTGGTGGAGTACTGCAACCAGTGGTACGAGGCGTTCGAACAGGCCCCATGGCACGACAGCCACCTGGACGGCGACGAGGGTTCCTACTTCGGCTACTGGGCCTTTGAAGCTGCGGCAGTGGCCTACCTGTTCGGCCTGGACGACAGCGCGGTAACGCACATGGTCTTCCCCCGGGAGATGCTCGAATACGCCCGGCGCTTTACCCCGCCGCCGATGCCCTTCCACTGAGGCCGGGTACTGACATGCAACGCAGGCAGGTGTTTCTCGACCCGAAGCAGTACCCCATCCTCCTGGAGTTCCTGGCGGGTACCGAAGCCCATTGGCAGACACACTCTATGGAAGAGGACTACCCCGGGCAGGAAGCCTCGCTCAAGGCCTGGGAGGTCAAGCGAGCACGCCTGGACCATCTGATCCTGGGCTACACCGGCGGCAAGGCCATGCCGGAGCTGGCCCAGGAGCTGGACGCACTGATCGCCAGCTACGAGGAGCATCAGCGCACCCTGGCCCTGTGCAACGAGGTGCCCGATATCGCGCCGCTGAACATCGAGGACTACCTCGACCAGTACGAGGAATACGTGCAGGTCATCAGCCTGTGCATCCTGCTGCAACGCCGCGACCTGCTGCCGCGCATGGCGGCGCTGCAGGACCGCGCCGGCTACCACGCCGAGGACACCCTGATCGAGGACTTGCTCAAGCCCTGCCTGCCGGGCCGCGCAGACATTGATGAGTGGTACCACCCGGTCTACACGCCGCTGATCAGGGCCATCTACGCCGATCAAGCGGACGAGGCCCGGGAGCTGCTGGTGGAGTACTGCAACCAGTGGTATGAAGCGTTCGAGCAGGCCCCATGGCACGACTCCCACCTGGACGGTGAATCCTACTTCGGCTACTGGGCCTTTGAAGCCGCGGCAGTGGCCTACCTGTTCGGCCTGGACGACAGCGCGGTCAAGCACATGGTCTTCCCCCGGGAGATGCTCGAATACGCCCGGCGCTTTACCCCGCCGCCGATGCCCCAGCGAGTGGCGCAAGACTGATATCCCCCTTCTGACTCCCCTCCATAAAGGTTATGCATTGCCCATGAAATCCTGGATCAAGACCCTGCTGATCACCCTGCTCGCAGCCGCCCTGTGCCTGCTGTTCGCCCGCGTTGTGCTGCCCCCGCTGCTGGTGCAGTTGATACCGCCGAGCTGGGAAGGCGGCCCGTGGTTCTGGGTCAATCTGCTGCTGGCGGGTTTCCTGGCCGGGCTGGTGGTGGCGCCCCTGCTGCGGACCCGGCGTTATTACCCGGTGCCGCTGCTGCTTCTGCTGTCCGTCCTGGTGGTGGTCGGCAATTGGGCGCAGAACCGCTGCAATGACGCCCAGTTGCAGGCCATCGAGCAGCTGGAAAGGCGCAGCGCGAGCCATTCGAACCTGGGGTTCTCCAATGAGGAACCCGCACCATCGGCGCCTGTGGACGTGAGCGCCACACCGGGCGTCTGGGCCCATGAGCAAGGCGATGGATATGGCTACAGCTGCAACCGCCCGGGGGAAACCCTGGGGTTCCTGATGCCACAGTTGATGAGCTTTGGCACCAGCGTACTGGGGCTATTGCTGGCCCTGCTGATCGGCCCCCGCCGCCGCCGCGCCCGCTGAGGAAACCGCAGGAGCTGGCTTGCCAGCGAAGGCGTTTGCAAGCGCGGCGCAAGACTCAAGGGCCCCTTCGCCGGCAAGCCGGCCCCTACGGGATAGGCCGCGGACTTGCGGGGGCTCAGCGGCCGCCGCCCAGGTCGACGAAGGTGCCGGTGGCGTAGGAGGCCTTGTCCGACAGCAGCCAGACAATCGCCTCGGCCACTTCATCAGGACGCCCGCCACGACCCATGGGGATTGCCGATTCCAGCTTGCTGACCCGGTCGGCATCGCCGCTCAGGGCATGAAAGTCGGTGTAGATATAGCCCGGGCGCACCGCGTTGACGCGGATGCCCTCGCCCGCCACTTCCTTGGACAGGCCGATGGTGAAGGTGTCCAGGGCGCCCTTGGAGGCGGCGTAGTCGACGTATTCCCCCGGCGAACCCAGGCGCGCCGCCACAGAGGAGACGTTGACGATGCTGCCGCCCTGCCCGCCATGGCGCGGCGACATGCGCAGCACCGCGTGCTTGGCGCAGAGGATCGGCCCCATGACATTGGTCTTCATGATCTTCTGGATGCGAAATTCGGACATTTCATCCAGCCGCGACTTGTGGCCCACGGTCCCGGCATTGTTGACCAGGGCCGTGACCCGCCCCAGTTCGCTGTCGACCCGCTGGAACAGACCGATCACTTCATCCTCGATACTGACGTCGGCGCGCACCGCGATGGCCTGCACGCCCAGGGCGCGAACCTGTTCGAGCACCTGCAGGGCGGACTGCTCGTCGGCCTGGTAGTTGATGCACACCTTGAATCCCTGCTGCGCGGCCAACACTGCCGTGGCGGCGCCTATACCCCGTCCGCCACCGGTGATGACGATGACTTTATCCATGCTGCCGACTCCCTCACTGAACATATCAACGCGAGCCATTAAACACCGCGCGGGCGGCGATGAAAACTGCGCAAATGTGCCACATCAAGCCAGTAGAAGTGCACGGTAGCCCCGCGCACCGACGGCGCAAACCGGCTGGGGCTTGGGCGGCGGCCATATCCCTGCGAACTGCCGCCAGATCGCGACCGCAGCCGGCAAGGCGAGAGGCTCAGGCTTTTTCTTCGCCCCGGTGGATGCCCTGCATGAAACCTTCGGGCGGCAGCGGATGGCCAAGGAAATAGCCTTGCAGGGAATCACAGCCCAGTTGGGTGAGGAAGGTCTGCTGCACCCCGGTTTCCACGCCCTCGGCGACGATCCGCAGGCCCAGTGCCTGGCCCAGGGCGACAATGGCAGAGACGATGGCGGCATCGTCGCTGTCGTGCTCCAGGTCGCGGACGAAGCCGCGGTCGATCTTCAGCTCGTTGGCCGGCAGGCGCTTGAGGTACATCAGGCTGGAATAGCCGGTGCCGAAATCGTCGATGGACAGGTCCACCCCCATGTCCGCCAGCTGTTGCAGGACAAGCATGCTGACATCGGCGTCGTTCATCGCCGTGGTTTCGGTGATTTCCAGGGTCAGGTTGTTGGCCGGCAGGTGGTAGCGTTCCAGGGCATTGGCCACGCTCCTGACCAGCCCGGCATGGCAGAACTGCAAGGCCGAGAGATTCACCGCGATGCGCCAGTCGGTGTAGCCCTGGACGTACCACTCGCGCATCTGCCGGCAGGCCTCGTTGAGCACCCACTCGCCGATGGCAATGATCAGCCCGGTCTTCTCCGCCAGTTCGATGAACTTGTCCGGCAGCAACAGGCCATGCTGGGGATGCTCCCAGCGCAGCAGCGCCTCGGCCCCCACCGGCAGGCCATTGGCAGCGTCGAACTTGGGTTGGTAGTGCAGGCGGAACTGATGATGCTCCAGGGCATTGCGCAGATCCTGCAGCAATTGCAGCTGGCGCCGGGCATTGCTGTTCATCGAGGCATCGAAAAAGCTGTAGCCATTCTTGCCGGTGCCCTTGGCGTGGTACATCGCCGCATCGGCGTTCATCAGCAGTTCCTGGGCACTCAGGCCATTGCCCGGGTACACCGCAATGCCGATGCTGGCGGAAATCTGCAGGTCGTGCTCGGCCACCCGGAACGAGCGCGATACCAGCCCCACCTGGCGTGCCGCCAGGCGCAGGGCATCGTCCGGCTCGGCCAGTTGCACCAGCAGCACGAACTCATCGCCGCCGATCCGCGCCAGGGTGTCCTCGCTGCGCAAATCCTCGCGCAGGCGCTGGGCCACTTCGCGCAGCAACTGGTCGCCCATGTGGTGGCCAAAGGCGTCGTTGACCGGCTTGAAACCGTCCAGATCGATGAACATCAGCGCAAAACAGCCACCATGGGCAGTGACCCGGTGCATCGCCTGGTCAATGCGGTCGGCCAGCAGAATGCGGTTCGGCAGCCCGGTCAGGGTGTCGTGCAGCGCCAGTTGGGTCAGTTCCTTGTTGGCTTCGGTCAACGATTGCGCCAGCACCGCGGTGCGGGCTTCCAGCCGCGCATCCAGCACCGAGGTCAGCAAGGCGATGATCAGCACCGCCAGGGTGGTGATCAGCACCAGGTTGTCCAGGCCCTTGCCGCTCAGGCCGTTGCCCAGGGCGCCGCAGAAACTGCCATCGGCGAAACGCGCCGCGGCCATGCCGGTGTAATGCATGCCGACGATGGCAAAGCCCATGACAATCGCCGCGCCGGTCCGGGCCAGACGTACGTAGGGGGTGTTCTGGCGCAGGCGAAAGGCAATCCACAGCGCCGCCAGCGACGCGCCGAAGGCAATCAGCAGCGAGGCGCCGAACAGGCTCGGGTCGTAGTCGATGCCCGGCTGCATGCGCATGGCCGCCATGCCGGTGTAGTGCATGCCACTGATGCCCGAGCCCATGATCAGCGCGCCGAACAGCAACTGCCACAGCGGCAGCCGCGGCTGGCTCACCAGCCACAGGGCAAAGCCGCAGGACAGGATCGAGATCAGCAGCGACAAGGCGGTGAGCTGGATGTCGTAGCCCAGGTCGATGGGCAGGCTGAAGGCCAGCATGCCGATAAAGTGCATGGACCACACACCGACGCCCATGGCCAGGGCTCCGCCCATCATCCATAGATAAGCGGCACGGCCGGTGGTGGTGGCAATGCGCCCGGTCAGGTCGAGGGCAGTATAGGAAGCGAGGATCGCCACGAAAATGGAGATCAGGACCAGTGCGGAGGAGTAGCTACCGATGAGCATGAGGCGTCTCTTGGCCGTTGTGCCGACATCCCTGCGCGGCGGGCAAAACCGCAGATTGTACTGATTGCGTGGAAGAACGCATCTACAAAGTTAGCAAAAAGCCATTAGTCGGACAGAACGCCGTTTTCGGCTGTCTCATACCCCTACAAGCCCTGTGGGCATGGGCTTTGCGGGAAGTCGCGAGCAGTTGCAAACGGCTTCGGATGCGCCCTGCCTGCGGCTGTCGAGCAGGCCTTGCAGCCACCTTGCTGCAAGGCCTTCAAGGGCCTATTTCTGCTCGCTGGCCTGCAGCTGGCCATCCCAGCCACCGCCCATGGCGGCGATCAGCTGCACGCTGGCGATCAGCCGGCTCTGCAACAGGCTGAGCACGCTACGCTCGTTGCTCAGGGCAGTGGTCTGGCTGGTGACCACATCCAGGTAGGCGATCAGCCCGGCCTTGTACTGGTTCTCGGTCAGGCGCAGGGCCTCGCGGGCCGAATCCAGGGCCTGCTGGCGCACCCCCGCCTCGTCCTCCATGACCTTGAGCTGGACCATGTAGTTCTCCACCTCGCGGAAACCGTCGAGCACGGTCTGCCGGTACTTGGCCACGGTCTGGTCGTACACCGCCTCGGTGCGGTCCACTTCCGCCGAACGCTGGCCGCCGTCGAACAGGGTCATGGCCAGTTTCGGCCCTACCGACCAGAAGCGGTTCGGCAGGCTGATCCAGTCGGCGTAGGTGCTGCTGCTGTAGCCGCCGGCCAGGCTCAGGGTCAGGTCCGGGTAATAGGCGGCCTTGGCCACGCCGATCTTGGCGTTGGCGGCAATCACCGAACGCTCCGCCGAGGCGATGTCCGGGCGCCGCTCCAGCAGTTGCGACGGCACGCCCAATGGCACCTGGGGCAGCACGGGGATGGTCTTGCTCTCGGCCAGGTTGAACTCTGCCGGCGGCACGCCGATCAGCACGGCGATGGCGTTCTCGAACTGCGCCCGCTGCCAGATCAGGTCGATCAGGTCGGCCTGGGTGCTTTTGAGCTGGGTCTGGGCCTGGGCCACCGCATCCTTGCCGGAGACCCCGGCCTGGTACTGGTTCTGGGTCATGGTCAGGGAGCGCTGATAGGCCGCCACCGTGGCCTCCAGCAGGCGCTTCTGCTCATCGATCACCCGCAGTTGCAGGTAGTTCTGCGCCAGCTCGGACTGCTGGCTCAGGCGCATGGCCGCCAGGTCGGCGAAGCTGGCCTCGGCGCTGGCCTCGTTGGCTTCCAGGTCACGGCGCAACTTGCCCCACACGTCCGCTTCCCAGCTCACCCCCAACTGGGTGTTGTAGGTGTCGCGAATGCCGCTGCTGGAACTGCTCAGGGCCGAACTGCTGCTGCCGGTGCCCTGGCTGGCGCGGGTCTTGCCGGCGCTCAGGTCGACACTGGGAAAGAACGAACCCCGGGAGCTGCGCACCAGGGCCCGGGCCTGACGGAACTGCGCCTCGGCCTGGGCCACGCTCTGGTTGGAACTGTTGAGCTTGTCGATCAGGCCATTGAGCTGGGCATCGCCGTACAGCTCCCACCAGGCGCCACGGGCCAGGGCGTCGCTGGGGTTGGCCTGGCGCCAGCCTTCGGCTTCCTTGTAGTGCACCGGCTCGGCCACCTGCGGGCGCTGGTAGTCGGGACCGATGGCGCAGGCGCTGAGCAGCAGCACGCACAGGCCCAGGCTCAAGGCCCGCGAGCCCCGGGCCATGGCCAGGCGCTGGGCGGACAGCAGAGTAACGGGACGGGACGATTGGTCGGTCATAGCGGCGTTTCCAGAGCAGCATCGGTACGGACCCCACGCCAGTGGTTGAACTTGTGGCGCAGGCGATCGAGATAGAGGTAGACCACCGGGGTGGTGTAGAGGGTCAGGACCTGGCTGAAGACCAGGCCGCCAATGATGGTCAGGCCCAGGGGCTGGCGCATTTCCGAGCCTTCGGCCCCGCCCAGCAGCAACGGCAAGGCGCCGAGGATCGCCGCCAGGGTGGTCATCAGGATCGGCCGCAGGCGTTGCAGGCAGGCGCTGCGGATCGACTGCAACGGGTCCAGGCCCTGGTGACGCTCCAGTTGCAGCGCCAGGTCGATCATCAGGATCGCGTTCTTCTTCACCACCCCGATCAACAGGAACAGCCCCAGCAGCGAGATCAGGCTGAACTCACCGCCCAGCACATAGATCGAGAGCAAGGCGCCAACCCCGGCCGAGGGCAAGGTGGAGAGGATGGTCAGCGGGTGGATGTAGCTTTCATAGAGCACCCCCAGCACCAGGTACACCGCCAGCAGCGCGCCGAGGATCATGAACGGCTGGCTCTTCTGGGTGGCGGCGAAGGCATCGGCGGTGCCGGCCATCTTGACGATCACGTCTTCGGGCATGCCCAGCTTGGCGATCGCCCGTTCGATGGCGGCGGTGCCCTGCTCCACCGTCACGCCCTCGGCCATGTCGAAGGAAATGCTTTCCGAGGCGAACTGCCCTTCATGGCTGACCCGGTCGTCTTCCAGGCTGTTTTCATAGTGGGCGATGGCCGACAGCGGAATCCGCGCGCCGTCGGCGGTAATCACCTGCACTTGATTCAGGGTAATCGGGTCCTGGGCGTATTTCGGGTTGACCTCCATCACCACCTGATACTGGTTGAGGCTGTCGTAGATGGTGGAGATCTGCCGCTGGCTGTAGGCGTTGTTGAGCACCGCGGTGACCATGTCCATGTCCACCCCCAGGCGCTTGGCCTGGTCGCGGTCCACCATCAGGGTCACTTGCTGGGCACCGTGGCCTTCCCGGGCGTCGATGGCGGTCAGCTCAGGCAAGGCGCGCAGCGCCGTCACCACTTTCGGGTACCACTGGCGCAACTCGCCCAGGTCACCGCTTTGCAGGATGTAGGAATACTGCGAGGTGGTCTGCTCGCGGCCGCCGCCGAACTGCAGGTCCTGGTCGGCCATCAGCATCAGTTGCGCGCCGGGCACCTTGGGCATTTCCTTGCGCAGGCGCTCGATGACCTTCTGCGCCGAGATATTGCGTTCCTTGATCGGCTTCAGGCGTACCAGCATGAAGGCGTTGTTGGTGCCGTTGTTGCCACCGATGAAGCCGGCCACGCTCTCCACTGCCGCATCCTTGAGCACGGCGCGGCGGAATATTTCCATCTTCGGCTGCATCACGCTGAAGGACAGGCCGTCGTCGCCGCGGACAAAACCGATCAACTGGCCGGTGTCCTGCTGGGGCATGAAGGTCTTGGGCACCACCACGTACAGGGCCACGTTGACGCCAATGGTCAGCAGCAGGCTGAGCAGGGTCAGGCGCCTGTGCCGCAGCACCCAGTCCAGGCTGGTGGCGTACTTGCCCATCATCCAGTCGTTGCTGCGCCGGCTCCAGCGTTGCAGGCGGTTCTCCTGGCCCGGGGTGTGGGGCTTGAGCCAGCGCGCGCAGAGCATCGGGGTCAGGGTCAGGGACACCACCAGCGATACCACGATGGCCGCGGCCAGGGTGATGGAGAACTCGCGGAACAGGCTCTCGATGATCCCGCCCATGAACAGGATCGAGAGAAACACCGCCACCAGCGACACGTTCATCGACAGCAGGGTGAAGCCCACCTCCTTGGCCCCCAGGTACGCCGCTTTCATCGGCGCGATGCCTTCGTCGATGTGCCGGGAGATGTTCTCCAGCACCACGATGGCATCGTCCACCACCAGCCCGGTGGCAAGGATCAGCGCCATCAGCGACAGGTTGTTCAGGGAAAAACCGTAGAGGTACATGATGGCAAAAGTGCCCACCAGGGATACCGGTACCGCCAGGGTCGGGATCAGCGAGGCGCGGAAGTTGCCGAGGAACAGGTACACCACCAGGATCACCAGGGCCACGGCGATCAGCAGGGTCATCTCGGCCTCGTGCAGGGTGGCCTTGATCACCGGTGAGCGGTCCATGGCCAGGTTGAGCTTGACGCTGGCCGGCAGCACCGCCTGCAACGCCGGCAACTGAGCCTTGATCTCGTTCACCGTCTCGATGATGTTGGCCCCGGCCTGGCGGTTGATCACCAGCAGCACCGCCGCGTCGTCATTGAAGAAGCCGCTGTTGTAGCGGTCCTCGACGCCGTCGCTGACCTTGGCCACGTCCTTCAGGCGCAGGGCCGCGCCATTGTTGTAGTGGATGATCAGCGGCTCGTAGTCACGGGCCTTTTCCAACTGGTCGTTGGCCTGGATCTGCCACAGCCGCTGGTCATCCTCCACCGAGCCCTTGGGCCGGCGCTGGTTGGCATTGGCGATGGCATTGCGCACGTCGTCCAGGGCTACGCCGTACTGGT
Organism: Pseudomonas sp. JV245A; assembly: GCF_032424515.1. Taxonomy (NCBI): domain Bacteria; kingdom Pseudomonadati; phylum Pseudomonadota; class Gammaproteobacteria; order Pseudomonadales; family Pseudomonadaceae; genus Pseudomonas; species Pseudomonas sp. JV245A. The sequence goes on along the minus strand of NZ_VYKE01000121.1, from coordinate 5,875 downwards.
TGAGCAGTTGCGGCTCCAGTTCGATGCGCACCGCCGGCAAGGAGCTGCCACCGACCTGCACTTCGCCCACGCCCTGCACCTGGGACAGGCTCTGGGACAGGATGGTCGAGGCCAGGTCGTAGAGCTGGCCTTTCTCCAGCACATCGGAAGTCAGCGACAGCACCATGATCGGCGCCTGGGACGGGTTGACCTTCTTGTAGGTAGGCATGCTGCGCATGCCGCTGGGCAGCAGGTTGCGCGAGGCGTTGATGGCTGCCTGCACCTCCCGTGCCGCGCCGTTGATGTCGCGGTCCAGGTCGAACTGCAGGATCACCCGGGTCGAGCCCTGGCTGGAACGGCTGCTCATGGTGTTGACCCCGGCGATGGCGCCGAAGGAACGCTCCAGGGGCGTGGCCACGGTGGAGGCCATGACCTCGGGGCTGGCCCCGGGCAGGCTGGCCTGGACCACGATCACCGGGAAGTCCATCTGCGGCAGCGGCGCCACCGGCAGCAGGCCGAAGCTGACGCCGCCCAGCAGCATGATCGCCAGCGACAACAGCATGGTCGCCACCGGGCGCTTGATGAAGGGGCCGGAGAGGTTCATGCCGACACGCTCCAGGCTTGAGGCAGGCTGCGGCCCTTCATGCCTCCACCTCTTGGGCGTCTTCACGCTTGCCGAAGCGCCGGCCCAGGCGGTCGAAGTACAGGTAGATCACCGGCGTGGTGAACAGGGTCAGCACCTGGCTCACCAGCAGGCCGCCCACCATCACCAGGCCCAGGGGCTGACGCAGCTCGGCGCCGGAACCGGTGGCCAGCATCAGTGGCACGGCGCCGAACAGCGCCGCCAGGGTGGTCATCAGGATCGGCCGGAAACGCAGCAGCGCCGCCTGGTAGATAGCCTGTTCCGGGGCCATGCCCTGGTGGCGTTCGGCGTCGAGGGCGAAGTCGATCATCATGATCGCGTTCTTCTTGACGATGCCGATCAGCAGGATGATGCCGATGATGGCGATCATGCCCAGGTCGTTGCCGCTGAGGATCAGCGCCAGCAAGGCCCCCACCGCCGCCGAGGGCAAGGTGGAGAGGATGGTGATCGGGTGGATGTAGCTCTCGTAGAGCACGCCGAGCACGATGTACATGGTCACCACCGCCGCCAGGATCAGCAGCAAGGTGCTCGACAGCGAGGCCTGGAAGGCTTCCGCCGCGCCCTGGAAGCGGGTCTGCACGCCCACCGGCATGCCGATCTCCTGCTGCACCTGCTCGATCACGTCCACCGCCTTGCCCAGGGCCACGCCCGGAGCCAGGTTGAAGGACATCATTACCGCCGGGAACTGGCCGATATGGGCGATGGCCAGTTGCGCCTGGCGCTCCTCGACATGGGCCAGGCTCGACAGCCGCACTTGGCCGCCGTCGGTGGTCTTGACGTGGATCTGCTCCAGGGCCTGGGGCCCGATGCGCTCGCCGGCCTGGGCCTGGAGCACCACCCGGTACTGGCTGGCCTGGGTGTAGATGGTGGAGATCTGGCGCTGGCCGAAGGCGTCGTACAGGGCGTCGGTGATGTTCGACACCGAAACCCCGACCCGGGACGCGGCGTCACGGTCGATCACCATGAACACCTGCAGGCCCTTGTCCTGCAGGTCGCTGGCCACGTCGGTGAGCTCCGGGCGCTGGGCCAGGGCCTGCACCAGGCGATTGCTCCACAGGCTCAGCAGCTCGGCATCCGGCGACGACAGGCTGAACTGGTACTGGGTGCGGCTGACCCGGTCCTCGATGGTCAGGTCCTGTACCGGCTGCATGAACAGGCGGATGCCCAGCAGCTTGTCCACCTCGGGCTGGATCCGCGCGATCACCTGGGCTGCGCTCAGGTCGCGCTCGCTGTGGGGCTTGAGGTTGATCAGCAGGCGGCCGCTGTTGAGGGTGGCGTTGTCGCCGTCCACCCCGATGTAGGACGACAGGCTTTGCACCGCCGGGTCCTGCAGGATGATCTTGGCCAGGTCCTGCTGGCGCTGGCTCATGGCGGCGAAGGACACCGACTGCGGCGCCTCGGAAATGCCCTGGATGACCCCGGTGTCCTGCACCGGGAAGAAGCCCTTGGGCACCACCATATAAAGGAACACGGTCAGGCCCAGGGTGCCGATGGCCACCATCAGGGTCAGGAACTGGTGCTTGAGTACCCACTGCAACTTGCGCCCGTAGCTTTCGATCAGCCAGTCGATCCAGGCCCCGCTGGCGCGGTAGAAGCGCCCCTGCTCTTCAGGCTTGGGCTCACGCTTGAGCAGCCGCGCGCACATCATCGGGGTCAGGGTCAGGGACACCACCAGGGAAATCAGGATCGCCACCGCCAGGGTGATGGCGAACTCGCGGAACAGCCGCCCCACCACATCCGCCATGAACAGCAGCGGGATCAGCACCGCGATCAGCGACAGGGTCAGGGAGATCAGGGTGAAGCCGATCTGCCTGGCGCCCTTGAGCGCTGCCTGCATCGGGCTGTCGCCCTCCTCGATGAAGCGCGAGATGTTCTCCAGCATGACGATGGCATCGTCCACCACGAAGCCGGTGGCGATGGTCAAGGCCATCAGGGTCAGGTTGTTCACCGAGAAGCCGGCCAGGTACATCACGCCGAAGGTGCCGATCAGCGACAGCGGCACGGCAATCGAAGGAATGATGGTGGCGCTGGCCCGGCGCAGGAACAGGAAGGTCACCATCACCACCAGCGCGATGGCGATCAACAGCTCGTGCTGCACATCCTTGACCGAAGCGCGGATGGTCTGGGTACGGTCGGTGAGCACGGTGACGTCCAGGCCTGCCGGCAGGTTGTCGGTGATGCTCGGCAGCAGCGCCTTGATCCGGTCCACCACCTCGATCACGTTGGCCCCGGGCTGGCGCTGGATGTTCAGCAGCACCGCCTGGTTCTCGTTGGCCCAGGCCGCCAGGCGCTCGTTCTCCGCGCCATCGACGATCTCGGCCACATCCTTCAGGCGCAGCGGCGCGCCATTGTTGTAGGCCAGGATCAGCTCGGCGTAGTCCTTGGGCGAGGTCAACTGGTCGTTGGCGTCGAGCATCGAGACCCGGGTCGGGCCGTCGAAGTTGCCCTTGGGCTGGTTGACGTTGGAGGCACCGATCAGGGCGCGCACGTCCGCCAGGTTCAGACCGTTGGCCGCCAGGGCCTCGGGGTTGACCTTGATCCGCACCGCCTGGCGCTGGCCGCCGGCAATGCTGACCATGCCCACGCCGCTGATCTGGGCGATCTTCTGCGCCATGCGCGTATCCACCAGGTCATTGAGCTTGGGCAGCAGCATGGTCTTGGAGGTAATGGCCAGGGTCAGCACCGGGGTATCCGCCGGGTTGACCTTGTTGTACACCGGCGGCGCCGGCAGGTCCTTGGGCAACAGGTTGGTGGCAGCGTTGATCGCCGCCTGCACCTGCTGCTCGGCCACGTCCATATTGATATCGAGGCTGAAGCGCAGGGTCAGCACCGAGGCCCCGCCGGAACTGGTGGAGGCCATCTGGGTCAGGCCGGGCATCTGCCCGAACTGGCGCTCCAGGGGCGCGGTGACCGCGCTGGTCATCACGTCCGGGCTGGCCCCGGGGTACAGGGTCATGACCCGGATGGTCGGGTAGTCCACCTGGGGCAAGGCCGACACCGGCAGCAGGCGATAGGCGATCAGGCCGGCCAGGACAATGGCCAGCATGCTCAGGGTGGTGGCTACCGGACGGAGGATGAACAGCCGCGAGAAATTCATGCGCCGACCTTTTGCGCCTTGCCATCAACCGGCTTGCCGTCTGCGGCCGGTGCCCCGGCGGGCTGCCCTTGCAGGTGTTCGGTGGGGGTGGTGGGCACGTCGATGCTGTCGTTGACCACTTCCACTTCGCTGCCGTCCTTGAGGCGGTCGGTGCCTTCCATCACCACCCGGTCACCGGCCTTGAGGCCGTCCTGGATCACCGTCGAGTCGCCGTTGCTGGCGCCCACCTTGAGCTGGCGGATCTTCACCTTGTTGTCGCCATCCAGGGCGTAGACGAAGGTGCCGTTGGTGCCGAACTGGATCGCCGCCGAGGGCGCCAGCACCACGTTCTTCAGGGTATCGGCCAGCAGCCGCACATTGACGAACTGGTTGGGGAAAAGGCCCTGGTCGCGGTTATCGAAGCGCGCCTTGAACTTCAGGGTGCCGGTGGTGGTGTCGATCTGGTTGTCCAGGCTCTGCAGCACGCCTGTGGCCTGCAGCTTCACGTCACCGCGGTCCCAGGCTTCCACCGCCAGCCTGGCGCCGCTGTGGTAGCGGGCGAGCACGGTTTCCAGGCTGTTTTCCGGCAGGGTGAAGGCCACGCTGATGGGCTGGGTCTGGGTGATGATCACCAGCGCGGTGGTGTCGTTGGCCGCCACCAGGTTGCCCACGTCCAGCTGGCGCAGGCCCAGGCGGCCGGCGATCGGCGCGCGGATGTTGGTGAATTCCAGGTTGAGCTTGGCGTCGTTGACCGCCGCCTGGTTGGTCTTGACCGTACCCTGGTACTGCCCCACCAGCGCCGCGGCGGTGTCCAGGGTCTGTTTGGCGATGCTGTCCTGGGCGTACAGGCCGCGGTAACGCTCAAGGTCGACCTGGGCGTTCTTCAACTGGGCCTGGTTCTGCAGCAAGGTGCCTTCGGCCTGGAGCAAGGCGTTCTGGTACGGACGCGGATCGATCTGTGCCAGCAGGTCGCCGGCCTTGACCATCTGCCCTTCCTCGAAGTTGACCTTGACCAGTTCCCCCGCCACCCGGCTGCGCACGTTGATGGTGTTCAGTGCCGTCACCGTGCCCAGGGCCTTGTAGTACACCGCGAAATCCCCCTGGGTCACCGGTGACACCCGCACCGGGATCGGCCCGCTGGCGCCGCCGAAACCGGGGCGCATGCTACCGCTGCGCCCGGTATGCCCGGTCGCGGCTTTCTGCCCGGCGGCCTCCTGGTGGGTACTGGCCGGCCAGAATTTCCAGCACAGGCCAACGACCAGCAGCAGGACGAACAGGCCGAACAGCCAGCGACGGGAGTTGCGGGAGACAGAGGATTGCATGGAGTGATCAACCATTGGGCGCGTGGGAGGCTTCTTTGAGAAGGCTGAAAGATAAGCACTGGAACCGTTTTAGCAAAGCGCCTTTACCGGCAATTTACCTTTGACTGACGTTTCAAGGAGCGGTGCTAAGCCACTGAAGCACAAATAAAAACGGCCTGGACAGAGCCAGGCCGTGAATAATTGTAAAACCTGTTACTTGAGCACGGCCAGGGCCGCGTCGTAGTTCGGCTCTTCGGCGATTTCCTTGACCAGCTCGCTGTGCAGCACCTTGTCGTTTTCATCCAGCACCACCACGGCGCGGGCAGTCAGGCCGGCCAGCGGGCCGTCGGCGATGGCCACGCCGTAGTTCTCGATGAACTCGCGGCCACGCAGGGTCGACAGGTTCTGCACGTTTTCCAGGCCTTCGGCGCCGCAGAAGCGTGCCTGGGCGAATGGCAGGTCGGCAGAGATGCACAGCACCACGGTGTTGGCCAGCTCGTTGGCCTGGGCGTTGAACTTGCGCACCGAGGTGGCGCAGGTCGGGGTGTCGACGCTAGGGAAGATGTTCAGCACCTTGCGCTTGCCGGCGAGGCTGCTCAGGGAAACATCGGCCAGGCCTGCGCCCACCAGGGTGAACGCTGGGGCTTTGGAACCGACTTGCGGCAGTTGGCCATTAACCTGCACCGGATTGCCTTTGAGAGTGACTTGAGCCATGAACGGAGTCCTTATTGAACAGTGATGATGGAACAGCAATGAGAAATTCCTGAGAGGCCGAAGTTAAGCATGAAACGGCCCGGGCACCTATGCCCTATGGGGGAAATTGTCCAACAACCCGCCCCGACACCGGCATTACCGGTTGTAGGAGCTGGCTTGCCA
>NZ_VYKE01000120.1:0-18092 GCF_032424515.1 Pseudomonas sp. JV245A | reverse complement strand
GCCGGCGCTTTCATCGGCCGCGGCTGCGGGTGGGGTTTTCTTCTTGAACCAGGCCATGACGATTCTCCCGGGCGGTCAGCCCTACTCGCCAATCGCCATGATCAGCGCCACGGCCTTGGACACCACCGCATTGGAGATCTGGTTGAGCGCCTGCTGGCTGTTGACCGCGTTCTGCAGCGACAGGCCGGCCGAGTGGCTGGCCACCTGGTACAGCGAGGCGATGGCCTGGGCCGGAGCCTCGGCCACGACCTTGACGTTGGTCTGGGTGACGGCATCGGTGATCTGCGAGTTGACCATTGGATCGGGCATACATCTCTCCTTAGATGGAATGGCCCACCGCAGAAGGCGGTGGCACCGGCTACAGCATCGAAAACAGGCTCACTGAACAGGAACGCCCGAGCGAGCCGGCTGTGAAACCTCAGGCCGCATCAACGCAACTGCGCCCGCAACAGCTGCACATACTTGCGCGCCAAGGGCTGGTTCATGCCCAGCTCGGCGGCGATGTGGGGATAGGGCAGGTCGTCGACAAACTTTAGTTCAAAGAGGCGGCGCTTCTTCGGCGGCAGTTGCGCCACCCGTCGACTGAGCAGGGCCAGGGTCTCCAGCAATTCCACCTGGTCGAGCACCGACATCTGCGGGGCCTCCAGCTGCTGCAGCGGGTCATCCTCGAGCCCGGCGAAATCCACAAACAGGCGCTGCTCCCGGGCCTGCCGGCGGCAGCTGTCGACAAACACATGATCGAGCACCAGGAACAGAAAGCCCTGGGGGTCGCGAATCCGCTCCGGCGAGCGGCGAAAGAACAGCAGCGCCTTGATCGCCGTGGCCGCCAGCCACTCTTGGGCACCATCGGCGTTGCCCCGCGCCAACTGCCGGGCGCGGCGCTGCAAACCGGGCAATACCGCCCTCCAGCTGGCTTCGAACAGTTGGTCCGGCAGGCCCGCTTGCAGGCCGCCCGGCATGGAACAGTTCATCTCCTGCACCTCCCTGTGCCCCGTGATTGCACGGTTCTGGCTGCAGGTTGCGCGCAGGTACGAGGAAGCTTCAGCAGGAAAAACTGCCACTACGGCCCGGGTTTCCGGGGGTTGCGACGGACAAGCACCAGCCGATGAAAACCGGCGTGGACGCCCCGAGTCGACATAGGTATGATGTCGCCCGCACTGCACTCGTAGCTCAGCTGGATAGAGTACTGCCCTCCGAAGGCAGGGGTCGTGGGTTCGAATCCCGCCGAGTGCGCCATCTTCAGCGAAAAAGCCCCAGGTCTTACGGCCTGGGGCTTTTTTGTTGATCCGCGATGCAAAACGGCGCAATGCCCGGACGGCACCCCGCACACATGACGGCCCCGGGCTGTCCTGGCGAGGCGCAACTTGCTACATTCGCCGCCCCCGGACAGGAGGTCCCGATGCTGCGCCATCCCCTGCACAATCAACCCTTCGAGCCCCAGATACGCGACTGGGTCACCTGGTTCATGGGCTATGACATGCCCCCGGCCCTGGATGCCGAACTGAACCGCTACAACCCCAATGACCCGGACGACCGCGAATACCTGGTCCGCCACTACGGCCTGATGCGCCACGGTTCCCGGGAGAATTTCCGGCATCGACAGCGGCTGGTGGAGGTGCTGCAAGCGGCCCTGGATGACCCGGACTATGACTTCGAACAGATCTGGGAGCCCATCGAGGACGACTACGAATACGATCAGTGGCCCAGCAACTGGCCAGGGGTGATCGACAACAGCCGGGACCTTTTCCAGCGCCTGCTGAACGCGGCACGGGAGCGCTGGCAGGAAGACCTGGTCCGCGCGCAATTGCCTTCGCTGGCAGAGTGCCGGGCAATCCCGCACCGTGAGCGTTTCGGCGGGGATTGGCTGTTCGGCATCGACAACCCTGAAGCCTGGCGGGCCGAGTTCGATGTGACCGCCACGCCCTATGACCTGGAGACCCAGGGCCCGCAGTTCCAGGGCGAGCAACTGAGCCTGCACCTGAGCGGTGAACTGCCGCGCTTGTCTGTGCCTGCCAGCTGGCCGGTGATCGAGGCGGCGACCCACTGCAGTTTCGTGCTCAAGGTCCAGGGCATCAGCGAACTGGCGGTCAGCGGCACGCGCTTCGACGGGCGCATGCGCACCCAGCTCACTCGCCTGGGCCCCGGTTATCACCTGCGCCTGGAAATCGGCTTCGATTGCGTGATCGAATGCGTGGCGTTATCTGTGAGCATCGCCGACGTCAAGGGAACACCCGATGAAAAGCAACTTTGAAGTGGCTCTGGAGCGCGAGGAAGTGCTGCAGTTCTTTCGCGGCCAGGGCCAGTACCTGACCCGGGACGGCGATTGGGACGAGCACCTGTACTGCATCAATTGGCCGGGGATCTTCGCCTACCTGCGGGACAACGCCGACGGCGCACAGCAACTGAGTGCCAGCTTCGAGCGCTACGCGTACAGCGTCGAGGAAAGCATTGAGGACTGTTTCGGCCTGCGGGAAAACCTGTTCTGCTACTACTCGACCCGAGCCCGCTGGGCGCCCGAGAGTGTCGACCTGCTGGGGCAATTGCCGGAGCCCTGCCGGCGGCGGATCGTGCAGCGCCTGAGCTGGTATCGCTGGCAAGTGGAAAACCACGCCCGGCTGCTGCCGGAACGGGCCCGGCGCATGACCGCGGACGGTGCCTGCGCCGAGTTCATCGAGTTGCCCGCCACCCCCTACGCCTGAGCGCTGGGGCTGCCGGATCACTCCTCCTCGACGGCGTCGGAGTGCGGGTCCGCCTGATCGTCTTCGTCGTCGGCCTGCTGATCGAGGTCCTCGCCCTCTTCAAGGCCAAAGTCCTTGCGGCTTTCCTTGATGGCCTGGCGCAGCTCCGCGCCCTTGATCGGGCAGTTCAACATTGCAGCAATACGGTCGATGCGGGGTGCCATGACCGGCCTCTCACTTTCTGGAAACTGGGCAGATAGTGCGCGTTTTCCGCTGCGACAGCCAACCCCCGCACCTTATTGACGACGCAAGGCTTGCAGGCGCGCGTCCAGATCCTCCTGTGGATAAGTTTCCTGCAGCTGGAGCAGCAGCTCGGCCGCCGCGCGGTTCTGGCCCTCGTCCCATAGACGCAGCACTGTCTGCAGTTGCTCATTCAATCGCTTGATCGCCCGGGGCGCGACCGGCGCCGACATGCGCTTGGCCAGCTTGCTCGACTCGGCCCTGGGCTTGGCCATCGCAGGTGGCGCTGCATCAGCGGACGCTTCCATCTCCGGCGCCGCGGCAAAACTGCCGACAGGGGCCGCCGGAGCGATGGGCGAAGGGGCAGCCGGCTCAGGGACGCTCAAGGCCCCGGCCAACTCGGCGGAACGTGGCGCCGCCTGGCGTGCCATGGGCGCAGCTGGGGCTGGAGCGGGCGCAGGGACAAAGGCCTGCTCTTGTGGATAGTGCTCCGGGGAAGGCCGCAGCAAACCGATGACCAGCGCCACGCCAAACAGACTGGCAAAAGCCAGTTGATAACGCGGCCGCAGGCAGGCCTGCATCCAGCGTTGCCAGAAGCCGGGCTTGGGCGCCGGGGCTTCGCGGCGGGCAGTGGCCAGGATCAGGGCGTCGAGATGGGCCGGTGGCTCCTGGGTACTGTGTTGGCGGATATGCGCCAGCATCTGCTCTTCGGGGGTTGGGGTCTGTCGGGCGTCAGTCATGTGAGTACCTCCTCGGCCAGGAGCCGACGCAATTTTTTCAACGCATAGCGGAAACGGCTTTTCACCGTTTCCAGGGGAGCCTGGGTCAGGCTGGCGATTTCCGGCAGTTCCAGGTCGCCGTGGGCCCGCAGCAGGAACACTTCGCGCTGGTCTTCGGGCAGGTCCTGCAGGGCGGCTTCGATACGCTGCTGGTCGCGGCACAGGCTCAGTTGCTGTTCGGGGCCGGGGGCTTGGTCGGCTTCACCGTGCAGTTGTTCGTCATAGCTGTCGTGCAACGGGTTGCGCTGGCCGTGCTTGCGCCAGTGGTCGATCAAGCGGTTGCGGGCAATCTGGTACAACCAGGTCCGGAAGCTGGCCCGGCCCTGGGGCTGGCTGGTGCTGCGGATCAGGCTGAGCCAGGTTTCCTGGTAGACCTCATCCGCCAGCTCGGCCTTGCCACACAGGCTCAGCACAAAGCGATACAAGCCCTGGCGATGGCGCTGGTAAAGCACCTCGAAGGCCGCGGGGTCTCCGGCACGGTAACGCGCCAGCAGCGTTTCATCGCTGCTGGCGTCGCTGGTGGATTGGGCAGCAGACATAGGGCGGTTGAACTCCTGTTCACTGCGGGTCTGAGGTCTACTCAAGGCGGCTCTGCACTTGGCTCAAGTCCACGGGCTGCGCCGCCTGGGCTTTCGGCGCCTGAGTTTGCAGGCTTTGCGCCAGCTCCACCAGCTGTACGAACTCGCCTCGCAGGCCGTAAGGGTCGGCACCCTTGGCGCCCTGGGCCAGCTTGACCGTGTCGGCCAGGCTGAAGTTGCCGGTGTAGCGGCCGTCCTTGAGCTGCTGGGAGAACGCCGCCACGGCTGCGGCGAAGCGCAGGTCGGGGCTGGCCGCCGCCAGGCTGCCGGGCTGCTGGGCACTGATGGGCCGTTCGATCAGGCGGCTGCTGCCGCCTTCCGGCGCCTTGTAGCGCAGCCGCAGCATGGCCAGCTCGCCCTGCTTGCCACTCTGTTGCGGCGCCTTGGCCTGGGCATAACGCAGCGGCTCCAGCCAACCCTTCTCGCCAGCCGGGACAATTTCATACAACGCGGTAACCGTATGCCCTGCACCGATTTCCCCGGCGTCGACCTTGTCGTTGCTGAAGTCTTCTCGCTTGAGTGCACGGTTCTCATAACCCAGCAGGCGGTATTCACTGACCTGGGCCGGGTTGAACTCCACTTGCAGCTTCACGTCCTTGGCCACCACCGCCAGGGTCGAGCTGAGCTGGTCCACCAGCACCTTGCGCGCTTCGCGCAGATTGTCGATGTAGGCGTAGTTGCCGTCACCGGCATCGGCCAGTTGCTCCATCAGGTGCTCGTTGTAGTTGTCCACACCGAACCCCAGGGTGGTCAGGGAGACACCACTCTTGCGCTTCTCGGCGGCCATGGCCTTGAGGCTGTCGAAGTCGCTGACGCCGACGTTGAAGTCGCCGTCGGTGGCCAGCAGGATGCGGTTGATGCCCTGGTCGATAAAACCCTGCTGGGCCATCTGGTAAGCCAGCTGGATACCCGAGGCGCCCGCCGTGGAACCACCCGCGGTGAGCTGGTCGATGGCAGTGCGGATCTTCGCCTTGTCACGACCGGACGTGGGCTCCAGCACCACCCGTGATTCACCGGCGTAGACCACCAGCGACACCCGATCCTGGTCCCGCAGTTGATCCACCAGCAGCTTGAGGGTGCTTTTCACCAGGGGCAGGCCTTCACGGCGATCCATGGAGCCGGAGACATCCACCAGGAACACCAGGTTGGCCGGGGCCAGCTCCGCCACCGCGCGATCCGATGCCTTGATGCCGATGCGCAGCAGGCGGGTATGGGGGTTCCACGGCGACGGCGCCAGCTCGGTGGTCACGCCGAAGGGCGAGCCGTCCGTGGGCAGGGCGTAATCGTAGGGGAAGTAGTTGACCAGTTCCTCCAGGCGCACCGCGCCCTCCGGCGGCAGGCTGCCCTGGTTGAGCAAGCGGCGGACGTTGGCATAGGCACCCGTATCGACGTCGGCGCTGAAGGTCGAGACCGGTGCTTCGGCGACGCTGTGGATCGGGTTGTCCGGCAGTTTCTGGTACTGCTCCCGGGGCTCGTCGCGGTAACCGGCCACCAGCGAATCCCGTGAGCTAATGGGCGCCGGCATCGGCGCTGACAACCTCATGGGATGCACAGCGCGCTTGGCCATGGTGGCATCGGCATGCTGCACCTCGTACTGCGCTTGAGGCGCAGCCTGCAATGCTCCCTGGGTTGACGAGCCGGCAGCGGATTCGGGCTTGGACGACACACCACAGCCGGCAACTGCCAGCAACAGGCCGGCGGCAAAACCCTGGGCGGCCGGACGAAGGAAATGCACGGGAAGGGACATGGGGCTGACCTCGGAAAGAAATGATCCATTCCCCCCTTCAGACGAAGCCCCTGGGCGATTCGGGTTAAGCCTTCGAAAAAAATTTCACTCAGCGGGAATAGCGGCGCACCACACTGCTGTTGCGCAGTACGTGACCGTTGATCTTTTCCAGCAGTTGGGCGCGGGTCAGCCCGGCGGGCAGGGCTTCCGGCGGCAGGTCCAGGGCGTAGATCTGGATGATGTAGTGGTGCGCGCTGTCACCCACCGGCGGGCACGGGCCCATATAGGAAGTACCGTTGCGGCTGTTGAGGCCGGCCAGCCCTTCCAGGTTCGGCTTGTTGCCGGCACCGGCGGGAATCTGCCGGGTGGTGGGCTTGATGCCGTAGTGCACCCAGTGATCCACGCCCTGGCCCTTGGCCCCGTCCGGGTCGTGCATGACGATGGCGTAGCTCAAGGTCCCGGTCGGGCCGGCGGTCCAGTTCAAGGCCGGGGAATTATTGTGCCCGCCACAGCCCTTGGCATCGCTGGCATTGCCCGTAGTGAACAGCCGGTCATCCGAAACCCCGGGAATGTTCAGGGTAAAACGCTCCTGTGCCTGCACGGGCAAGTGCAGGCACAGCAACGCGGCACCAACGGCCAGCCAAGTATTGCGGGAGGCAAAGCGAGACATACGAAAGCACCTTATTTGCGGATGAGGTCAGGGTGAGCACAAGACTATAGCCTGCACGAAAGAGCGCACTCCTTCGCACCAGGCAAGGGAGCAGATTGAGCTTGAGGACGGGGGTAGTTGTAAATGAATATTTCAGACAGGAATCGCAATGGCGACCACCCTCCACGGCCGGCCGGAAAGAGCGGCGGGCCATCCGCCCGCCTCCTGAAATGATGCACAGGCCTCAGTCCCGGTGGGCCTGCATGTACTGGCGCAGCAATTGGTTGATCCGCGTCTGGTAACCCGCGCCCTGGCCCTTGAACCACTCCAGCACATCGGCATCCAGGCGAATGGTCACGGCCTTCTTGCCCGGCAGGTGCACCTCGGCGCGGCGAAAGAAATCGTCATCCAGCTCGGGAATATCAGAAGTATCGATGCCCTGGTCATCGGTTTTCGCCAGGCGATCCCAATCAGTTTTCGATCCGTTGGACATAATATTTAGCCTCCCGCTTAGTGGCTTTTCGCGCCGAGATAATGCGCACCGCATGACCCCGCCGCTCGGTATGGACCACCACGCCCACCAGGCCCCTGATCCAACCGAGGCTGGCCCAGCGCTCCTCGCCGTAGTCCAGGCGCTCATCGCGCAAGGACAGCACCGGGCGCTGGAACATCAGCACCGCATCGTTGAAATCGATGCCGTGCTTGAGCATGTTGGCGTGGTTCTTGGCCTCGTCCCATGCAACGTACATGAGCAATTTCGTATTTACAAATGTACATACAGGCTAGCCGACCGTTCGCCAAAAGCGCCCTGGCTAAACACCTGGAAATACAGTCGCAAGCGGGATAGATGTGTACGGAAAAAGCCCTACAACGCTCTCGGAAAAGACGCCACCACACTTGCCTTGCACCCTCGCAAGCTCGCGGCTTATAGTCCGGCCGTCGCCCATATGGCGACCTGGTTTGGCGACCGGAGTAACGAGTACATCGATCCATTAAGCGAGGTGTACTAATGAACCGTTATATATCCCTAACCGGCCACGACTGCCTGATTCCTTCCCTGCTGATCGACACCCAGGCGCCCATCGATGTGTTGCACGACGCCGCAGCCTTTCGCATCCGCGCCGCGACCCAACTGCTGGAGAACTTCGCCGCCGAGACCCTGCGCAGCGAACCGGTGCTACTGCAGGAACTGACCCTGGTGTGCAGCATCCTGCTGCGCGATGGCTGTGATCTGCTGGATGTGACATCACGGCGTTTGCAACCGCAAATGACCTAGTCAATAAATAAGGGCGACTTTAAAGTCGCCCGCTGCCTTTAGCGGAAGTTGCTCACTTATATTGCTCAGCAACACATTCATCTCCTTCGGCATTCATTACTTTTGAAATGCATGGTCGGAATATCGATTTTTTTAGTGTTCACAAATATATCAGGAAGGGTTATCGAAAAATCGTCCAACTGCCCCGGCGACAATTGGATAGATATAACACTGGGTCGATTTTTCTTCGCTTCAAAAGTCGTCTGTATTTGCGGAGCAAAAATTTCTCTCTGGTCTCCATTGTTCAATCGCAACACTATATAAGACGAGGATGTACTGATGAACGTAGGGTTTTGCGCATGCATTTTCTGCATGACATGTGCTTGTCGAACAATGGCCTTGGCCTCTTTGCCGAAAGCCCATTGTTGTTCAGGCTTATATGGATGAACCTCAAACTCAATTCTCAATTGAGTGTCTGTTGTACCGGTAATAGATCGAGTAACAGGGTCAAATTCTGGCGTACCTGGCAGCGTGGTATAAACAGTCGCAATCACCGCTCCAGAAAAATCGCCAGGATTTACAATCCCATACCAAAAGGCACTTCGCCTGCCATGACAAGTCGAATTAGAGTGACCCTTATTTATATTCGTAGATTCAGGATGAATATAGGGACCAACACTACATCCGGAAAAAATTAGAAAAACACTAAAAAAAGACAGTCTCAGCATCTGACTCACTTGAATACAAACTCCTGTATTTCACGACCTCCCGCTTCTTTAAATAGTCACCTCTTTCAAAGCTGCTCGTCCCTATCTATAGCCATTAGACTAAAAAACATAACAGCTTTTCGTGTTTGCGGCCTCATATCTCCAAGACTTTATAATTCCATCCCTAGAAACCAAAACAGAATATCGACAATCTCTTATCCACGTTATGTAAAAGCGCCTGCCTTCCCCTTCTTCGAGCACACGATCAAACACTTCATTTCTATTTACCGGCGACCAATACGAATCTCCACACCCTCGACTACAGTCCGAATAAATATGGGACTCAAACTTAGTACCAACCAGAGCATTCATCCCGTCAGTCCAGTGAGAGTATGAAGGGGCACAACCCACAAGCAAAAACAGCACTAAAATAATAGCATTATTTCTTATCACGCCTTTTCTCCAGCAGTTCCTTTTGCAGCTACAAAATCACAATCGAATTAAAGTGATTGGAAACTCAACGTCCTCGCCGTCAACATACATCCAAGATATTGAAAACAGCTTTTTTGATGTTTTTTCATCAAATGGCATGAGTAACATCACAAACTCATCCAGTTCGCAACTATACTCAACACCTCTTATATCTGAGTCATCATGCATCTTCCCGGTTAGTTTTCGCTCAACGCCGTCAACTATAAAAACATAAAGAATTTCCTGAGAGCCCTCAGAATAACAAAGCGACCGAATTACAACGCTACTGCTTATATACGGATTGCCCATTCCATACGTCCTTAAAGCTATAAAGATCCATCTTACGAGTCTTTAATCAACACTCGGCCCGCATCATCACCCCCACTAACAACAACCCAACGCCCTATTTTATTTTCCGAATCCCACATTATTGCACTTCACAAGCCTGTTTTATTCAATGCATTAAAACTAGACGTATACAACAGTATTACCTGCCCAACCAGAGTCAAATTTATTCAGCTTGTTTGCCAAGGTATTCGTAGGGGGGCAGCTCTGCCCCCAACTCAACTTGAGTAGTAAAAATCCCACGATCATTCAGCAGTATCTCACCGCAGGCCGCTCCACAACCTGTGGGAGTAAGTTGCTTTACAACATTAGGATTTACGACTTCATCCAGAACATTGCAGCTTCCACCGGCTCCCGCACTCCCCCCCAAAACAACAGACAATGCCTCAGAGCTCACCTGTTTCCCGGTCTGCTTTTGCAGCTCCCTCAACGCTCGGACGTCGCTGAGCTGCTCCGCTGTCAGTTTGGCCGCTCCACCGGCGACTAATCCGGCTGGTAGTACCTCACTCGCCACAAATTCGGCTAGCCAAATATTGGCTTCGTTAACGCACAGCCCCGGATTAACCTTGCAACCAGCCGTGGAAGCACGGACAAGAACAATGACTTCAGGGGTCGCTGCAGTGGCGGTTACAGCCGCCAACATAGCAGCAGAAAGTACCAGACCACCGCTAGCTCCTTGCTGCGCAATCTTGCCTTTGCACTCGATGTCACACTCGTTGTTATTGGATAACCAACTTCTGTCGGTCCGCCTCAAGCATCTGCGGATCTTTCTGAGCCTTGACCGCGTCAATGGTGCCCCGAGTCCGAATGATATCCATCGCCTGACACAGGCGTTTTTGCTATTTCTCCTTATCGAAGATCGGGCTCAAGGCGTTATTGGCGTGTTCAACATCGCGACTTAGGTTGGCGACGTCCTGCTTCTGCTGGCCTGAATCACGAATCTCCAAGGTGCCGCTGTAGGTTACCGATGAACTGGTAACGCTGACGTTTGCGCTCTGAATCTGGTTTCTAGATTCCGCCGTACTATTTAGCTCGACTACTTCATTACTCCAACCAAAAAAAATTAGATCTTCTCCTAACTAAAAATCACCTACATAGAAAGGAAAAACCACGTCCCCCCCCCGATAAATTTCAAAAACTAATCGATGCATATTTTTCACGCTTTCTGCATTTTTATGTAAAATCTCCTGAATACCCACCCCATATTCAACATATAGCACGACACCTTGACACACTTTCACCTCATCTAAAAAAAGTTGCTCTCCATACTTTAAAAAAAACGAATACACTCCTTTATTTTTCGTCTCGCAACTAACAACCACTAATTTCATAATCTACTGCCCCCAGATTGAATAACCATTCCACGTCCCTTGAAATTCTTTCATATCCATTTTGTAGCTAGTTCCTTTCCATGGATCACGAATCATCACACGCCCGCCGCTATCCAAGCCATCTACCACAACCCAATGTCCGATTTTACTACCTCTTTCCCAAAGCTGAGCAGCCCACGCCCCAGTTGAACTCAGCCCATGAAAAGTCCCTATATCGTCCGCATCAACACCAGATCCAACCCACTTACGAGAGCCAGAAGAGTCTAGCTTATTCAGTACGGAGGCCAGCTGCGTCTCATAGGTTGCTCCGTCACCCGCAAGTTTCGAAATAACATTTTGAGAAGCATTAATCTTGCGATCCCCAAGCATCATTTCAACACAAGCTTGCCCGCAGCTAAGACTATTTACTTGCTTCACTACAGAGGGATCTACCACCTCATTTATTACTTTCCAATTACCACCCGCACCACCTAAAACTTTCTCTGAAGTCAATAAACCATCAGTACCTCCACCCTTCCCGGCTATTCCGAGCATACTACTAAACGTAGTCAGGAAACTCGCATCCTCTACAGCTTGAAACCCAAGGCGAACCCAGTTTCCATTAGCCAAATTGACTGCCCGGGTAGCCTCGCCGATTGCCTGACCTATACCTACGCTGTCGCCCGCATACGTCACCGTCGTGACGGCCATATGGGTAGCAACATTGCGCTCACAAGCAGCGTTCCCTTTACATAGAGGCAGCACTTTCTCTGTATAAACTGCCTCTACGAACTCTTCCCACCCTGCCTGAGCCTCTTTTGTCTCCAACCCGCCCTGCCGGTAGGAAGTTTCTTTCCATGTGTCGTAAGTTTTCAGACAAGCTTGCAGCCCTCCGGAATCACCACAGGATGCTTTGAGTTCGTTGCCAAATTCCGCTACTTGGTCCTTACCCAATTGATGGCCAAAAATATTGACCCCTGTTCCTAAATGATTATTTTCCACAGCATTCTTGCCAGCCCCGGCACCCGCAATTGCACCCGCGCTATCGCCTTTCGCAATTCCCCCCGCAAGCCCAGCGGCTAACGTCGATAGCGCAGCCACTGTCTGCTTTTGTTCTTCACTGAGGGAGCTGGTATCGCTGGTGCCATACAGCTGCTGGGTGATCAATCGAGCAGTCAGCTCTCCACCTGCAGCACCTGCAGCGCCCGCTATTGCCGAGTTACCTTGGGCCTGGGCAACGGCAGCTCCCAGCACAGCGTGAGCCATTGTGTTGAGGGCTGGATTGTCACCTGTGGATTTCTTGATCAACTGCGCCAGATACGGTGCCGAGGCGCCAGCCAGGGCAGAGCCGATATCCCCACCGGCCAATCCTTGCAGGGCGGCGGTGACGGCTTGGGCTACTCGCTGGTAATCACCACCCGTACCGTATTTGCCCATGATCTGCTGATAGGCATCAGTAGCAATCAGCTTCGTCTGGTACTTCTCAACCTCCTCTTTGCTGGCATTGCTTCCTGGTCGATAAATACCTTTCTCTTCAAGTTCCTTGCTCGCCTCTTGATCGGCCTTCAACTGCCCCTCGGTCCGAACAATGTCCGTCACCTGAGTGCCAATCTCGCCAATCAGCTGCACCTCTCGCAGGCGCTTCTGCTCCTTCTCCTTGTCGAAGATCGGGCTGATGCTGCCATTGGCGTGTTCGACGTCGCGGCTGAGGGTGGCAACGTCCTGCTTCTGCTGGCCTGGATCACGAATGTCCAAAGTGCCGTTGGAGATTGCCGATGAGGTGGTGCCGCTGGCACTGCCGCCGTGGTTGTAGGCGATCAACATGCCGCTGGGCATGTTGCTGGTGAAGCCATCAGCACCGCCGTTACCGCTGCTGACGCTGGCGCTCTGCATCTGGCTTTTGTATTCGGCCTCGTTCTTGAGATCGCTCCAGCCCAGGGTGCCCGTGCTCAGGCGGTTTTTGTCGGTTTCTGCGGTGCTGGCGATGACGCTGCCATCGAGCTGGGTGTGCTTGCCCACTTCAACCTGATAGCCGCCCTTGCCGGCGAACAACCCGGTCTGTTCCTGCACGCTCTGGTACTTGGAGTCGATCTTGCTCTGGCTGACGCTGACCGAAGCGCTGCCGGTCATCGTGCCGAACGTGAAGCTGGCACCGCCGCTGACATTGCTCTGCTTGGACTTGTAGTCGTCGGTGTCGTGCAGGCTTTGCAGCGTGAGGTCGCGCCCGACCTTGGCCGTGATCTTGTCCGCATTGACTTGCGCACCCTTGAGAACGGCGTCCCGCCCACTGATCAGGCTCGCCTGGTTACCGGCGTCCAGGGTGGTCTCGGTCCAGGTGGTGCCGGTGCCCTTTTCCTTGCCCACACCCTTGTTGCCGTTGGCGAAGATACTCAGGCCTGCGCCGTTGGGGCCAACGCCCAAGCTGACGCCAATGGCACCGCCGCTGCTGCTGTTCTTGCCATCAAGCTTTTGCCGGTTGGCCGCGGCCTCAAGCTGGATGTCACGCTCAGCGGCCAGCAGCACGTTATTGCCCGCCTTGAGTTGGCTGCCTTGCACGCGAATGTCGCCATCTGCCCCAGCGGTACCGCTACCGGCAGCCACAATGGAGAGGTTGTTGCCACTGGTCAGGCTACTGCCCTGACTGACCACCTGCTCCTGAGTCTGCTTGGAACTGGACTGCTGCGAGCCCAGGGAAATGCTGATACCGACGAACTGGCCAATGTTATCGCCGTTCATCCCGCCGCCCTGTTGGGCCGCTTGCCAGGCCTGAACACCAGTCAGGCCAGCCTTGATGCCTTGCAGGGCAGAAAGGCGGCTATCGTCCTCCTCCCTGGCTTGCTTGGTGGTCTGGTACGCGGCGTCGACAGCACTGCCGACGGTTCCGGACAGCGCCAGGGTCAGGCCGCTGGTCTTGGTCTTGGAGGTTTGCTCGCTCTTGTTGTGATTTTCCGCCGCGAGGATGCTGACGTTCTGCCCGACGAGACTGATGTCCTTGCCCGCGATGACGTCGGAACCTTTAAGAGTCAGGTCCTTGCCGGCCTGGATATCGACGTTGCCCAGCACACTGCCAATGGTGCTGGCCTTGGCGTTTTCGGTGGTGCTGGACGAGGTGTTCTGAGCGCTAGTTGAACCCAGGGTGAAACCAATCCCGCCACTGCTCAACAAGCCGGACTTTTTCTTCGATGTCGAATGGCTTTGCTCGTAGGTTTCGGTGGCGCTATCGATCTCGACATTGCGTCCTGCAACCAGGCTGGTGGAGTGGGTGGAGACAATATCGCTGGCGGTCGCGCCAATATCCTGGCCGGCGCGGATGACCACAGTATCACCACTGACGGAAGAGCCCTGTTGAGTGATGGAGTTGCTGCTATCAATCCGTGTTTTTTGGCTGCTGGACAACCCGGAACTGCTGGTCTTGGTCTTGCGGTAATAGCTGTAGTCGCTGTTCTGCCCAGCGCTGAGGTTCACATCACCGCCCGCATAGAGATACGCCTCATCCCCCGCCGTCACCCGACTGGCCGTCAGCGCAAGATCCTCACCGGCCTTGAGCGCCACATTGCCGCCGGCAACCAAGGTGGTGCCCACCTGCTGAACATGATCCTCCTGGCTGGTGACCTTCTTGGTCTTGCTATACGCATGCTGCTCATTGGCCGCTGAAACCAGGCTCAGGTTTTCCGTGGCGGTCATCGCCACATCGCGCTTGGCTTCGATCTGGCTGGCGATGGCGGTGATGTCGCGGCCGGCGCTGATGGCCAGATCGCGACCGGCCTGCAGGCTGGAGCCGTTCTGGGTCACGCTGAGGTCGTTGTAGCGCACGCCGCGGTCGTTGCTGACCACCTGTTCCACAGCGCTCAGGTTGACGTCGCGACCGGCCTTGAGGCTGGTGTCGGCTCCGCTCTTGAGTACGCTGCCGTTGTTGTTGATGTCGCGCCCGGCACTGATCACCAGGCTGTTCGCCGCTTCTACCCGGGCGGCGTTGTCGACGAAGTCGCGCTGCTGGGCGTAGCTGCCGTTGCTGCTCTGGTGCGAGGTCAGGGTGCGCTCGTTGATGACGTCGCCCCAGGTTGCGGCGAGGCTCACGTCACGCCCGGCGACGATGCCGCCGGCCTTGTTCACCAGGTCGTTGCCGGCCAGCAGGTCAAGGCGATTACCGGATTCCACCAGGCCGCTGTTGATCAGGTTCTGCCCGGCCTGGGCCGACAGGTTGTTGGTCGCGCGCAGGGTGCCAACATTGTTCAGGTCCTGGCCGGCGATCAGGTTGACGTCGTTACCCGCGATCAGGGCGCCGTTCGGGGCCAGTCGGTTCTTGGCCTGGGCCAGGTACAGCACGGGCACCAGCACTTGTTCGCCGTTCACTTCATGGCTTTCCAGCCAGACGATGTCGTGGGTCAGGGCCGCCACCTGCTCGGAGGTCAGGGTCACGCCCACCGACAGGTTGAGCTGTTGCCGGCTTTGAATGGCGTTGTCCATCAGGTACTTGAACAGCTGTTCGTCGCTGTTCTGGCCGTCGATAAAACGCTGGCCGGTACGGGCTTGTACCGCTTGTTGAATCAGCTTCTGCTCGTAGAAGCCATCCCCCAGGCGTTTGGCGCTGTCGTCCGGGTTGTAACCGAGGCTGGCCAGCAGGTAGTCCGAGCTCATGAACTGCTTGAGGTCGGTGAGTACCGGGTTGGTTTCTATCAGGTACTTGTGCGGCCGGGTAAGGTTCGCGGCATCCGGCAGGCCGGCGATCTGCGCCGGAGCTGGTGCGGCGCTGCTGCTCTGACCACTGAGGCGGAACAGACCGTTCTGCCCAGCGGGCAGACTAAAGCCAGGCAGGGCCAGGGGGTTGACCTGTTGCTGGGTCAGGTCTGGGGGCAGTTGCGGGCTGAGGCTGATGCGAGTGGCGAAGGCGGTACCCGGTACTTGGGTATCGGTACGCGCACCGCTGCCAACATAGGTGTAACCCGGACGGACCACGCTGCTGTCGAAGCCATTGCCGGCCTTGATGCTCACCGCTCCCCCGGCCTGGATCACTGCGGCATAGCTTTGATCACCACCGGCGAGTTTTTTCGTCGTCCCCAGGCCGACCCACTCACGTTCGGTCATGCCGATAAAACCGGCCAGCGCGCCTTCCAGACCACCCAGGTCATCAGGCGTATAACCCGCACTCTGGAACCAGTATCGGTTGGTGACAGCGTTAGCGACGTTGTACCAGGCACTGGCATTTTTGGTCCGCGCCGACATGAACACCCGGGTGGTTTCGGTCTCGCCGGTTTCCACGCCGCTGTGGGTCAAGTTGTTGACCGTGGCCATCAGGTTGCCGGCCGCGCTGATACTGCTGCTCTGGTTCAGCAGGTCGCCAGCGTTGATATTCAGGTTGACGCCAGCGGCAATGCTCGACGCCGCACTCGCTTCGGTGACTTCGAATTTGTCGCGCTGAACGATCTCCCACACGTGATTGCGTTTGCCGCCACAGTCACCGGCGTTGTAGCCCTCGATGCAGGCGACTTCAGCGATTCTGGCGGTGTAGATGCCGCCGTTGTTGGTGGCCAGCACATCGCGCATGTTCTCAAGGGTGCTGGCTGCAAGCGTCATGGAACCATCGCTTTGCAGGGTGCCGGAACGGTTGGCGATGCGGCTGGCCAGAGCCCCCTGACCATCGCGATCGATCGTCAGATGACCGAGGCTGTAAACGTTGCCGTAGCTGTTGGTCAGGGTGTCGACCCGCAGCCCCATGTCGTCGCCACTGAACACCAGCCCGTGATCGTTGAGCAGGCCGCCGGTGGTCAAGGTCAGGTTCTGGGCAGCCCCAAGGGTGCCCTGATTGTTGATGCCACTCGCGTTGAGCGTGAGCCCGGCCGCAGCGCTCAGGCGCCCTGCGTTGTTCAATTGGCCGAACACCGAGACTGTGGTGTTGCCGCCGCCAGCAATACTGGCACTGTCTGCCAGGTCCACTTGGGCAGCTTTTAGGTCCAGTTGCCCAAAGCTGCTGAGTCGGCCCTTGCTGCTGTAATGACCACTGAGGTCGATATTGACGCCTGCATCACTGCCGATCAGGCCGTCATTGATCCAGTTCACGCCGCTGCCTATCAGGCCATTGCCGGCTAGGAGCTGGCCCGTACGGGCCTGTGTCAGGTGGTTGACGTTGACTGTCAGTTTCCCGGCCTGGATCGAGCTGCTGTTGGTCCAGCGTTCGCCTTCCAGGGTCAGCTGGCCGGCGGTTTTCAGGCGCCCGCCCACATCCTCGAGGTTGGCCATGGACAGGCCGAACAGGCCGTTGCCGCTGTGCAGCACGCTGCCGCCACGGTTGTTGAAGCTACCAGCGTCGAAGGCCAGGTTTTGGTTGGCGGTTTCCAGAGAGCCATCGCGGTTGTCGAACAATCCTCCGAGCTCCAGCCGTGTATCGCCACCGTCTCCCAGGGCGCGCAATTGGCCGGTCTGATTGTCGAGGCTGGCGGCCTTGATCGTCAGGCTGCTGTCGCTTTCGATGATGCCCTTGTGGTTATTCAGAGCGCCGCTGAGGTCGAAATTAATCTGCTGGCCGGCGATTTGCCCGTTGTTGCCGCTGTTGTCGAAATGGCCGCCGCTAACTTTGACAAGGCCCTTGGCGTAGAGGCCACCGTTGCGGTTATCGAAATCGTCGGTGGTGATCAGCGCATCGCCGCTTTGCGCGGAAATCCGCCCGCCGTCGTTGTCTATGCCAGCCAGGGCCTTGAGGGTCAGGCGCTGGGCCTGGGTCACGCCGCCCTGGCGGTTGTTGCTCGGGTCGTAGCCGTTTTTCAGCACGCCGCGTAGATCGGCGGTCATCGCGCCTTGCACGCTAGAAAGCACGCCCCCACGGTTATCCAAGTGGCCGGCGCCGATGTTCAGGTTACCGTTCCTGGCCAGGATGCGACCACTCTGGTTGTCGATGTCGCCGGTGCTCAGGTTCAGAGCGCCTTGGCTCTGCAGGGTGCCCTTGCCATTGGTGAGGCTCCCGGCCTGAACGTGCAGGCCGCCGTTCTGGCTGTAGATCAAGCCATCACCGCTGTTCTGCAGTGCGCCGTCCAGGGTCAGGCTCAGTGGGTCGTTGGCCATCAAGGTCCCACGGTTACGATTGTCCAGGCTGGCAGCGAACAGGCTCAGCAGGCCCTGGCTGGCCATCTGGCCACCCCGATTGTCGATCTGCCCTGCGCGTTCGATGCGCAGCGGGCCGCCGCTGGCCAGCTTGCCGTGGGTATTGTTCAACGCGCCCAACAGATTAAGGGTGACGGCGGTTTTGCCGGTGAAAGTGCCGGTACCATTGTCCAGGTCGGTGCCGGTAAAGGTCAGGTCACCCGCGGCGTCAAGGGTGCCGCCGTTGTTGCCCAGGGTCATGGCCTGCAGGGTCAGGGTC
>NZ_VYKE01000012.1:0-81118 GCF_032424515.1 Pseudomonas sp. JV245A | reverse complement strand
TTCGGCCAGGGCCTGGGTCAGGTCGCTGATGCTATTGATCTGCGGATGTTCCTTGGCCACGTTCTCTGGCAGCGCCAGGGCATAGGTATTGCTGAACTTGGACGGTGACAGCCAGACCAGGCCTTTTTTCGCATCGAGTTCTTTCACCCGGGCGTAGGACTGTTCGCTGTCGAGTTTCTCGTCGATGTGGTTGTAGGCCACCAGCGAGACTCCGGTGTACTCCCAGATCAGGTCCAACTGGCCACTTTCCTGGGCACTGCGGGCCAGGTTGCTGCCCAGGCCCCCGGTGACGCGGGTGTCGTAGCCCTTGCTGCGCAAGTACTGGGAGGTGATCTCCGCCAGCAGGGTCTGTTCGGTGAAGACCCGGGCGCCGATGCGGATCAGCGGTTTTTCCACGGCGTGGGCCAATGTGCTGAAAAGCAGGGCGCAGCCGAGTATCAGGCTTAATTTCTTCATGTCGGTTCCTTGGCTCTGACGGGCTTAAGACGGGCGCAGACCACGTTCCAGCCAAAGTCGGCTGGCCAGGGTCACCAGGCCATCGAGGAGCAAGGCCAGCAGCGCGGTGCAGGCGGCGCCGAGCAGCAGTTGCGGCTGATTGTTCAGGGCGATGCCGGGGAAAATCAGGCTGCCCAGGCTGTTGGCGCCGATCAGGAAGGCCAGGGGCGCGGTGCCGACGTTGATCGCCAGGGCCACCCGCACACCGCCGATGATGATCGGCACGGCATTGGGCAATTCGACTTTCCACAGCACCTGGCGTGGCGTCATGCCGATGCCGACCGCAGCTTCCTTGAGGGAACCCTGGACGTTCTTCAGGCCTTCATAGGTGTTGCGCACGATGGGCAGCAGGGAGGCGAGGAACAGCGCGAAAATGGCCGGGCCACTGCCGATGCCGAGGATCCCCAGAGCGATGGCCAGGACGGCCAGGGGAGGGACGGTGTTACCGATGTTGAACACTTGCATGAAGCGTTCGGCGCGTCCGACCATGCTCGGGCGGCTGAGGACGATGCCGGCGGGGATCCCCACCACCAGCGCGGCTAGCATTGAAGCCAGGACCAGGAACAGATGAGCTTGCAGGTAGAACAACAGATCGTCGCGGTAGTGTTCGATCGTAGTGATGCCGATCCAGTGGACCAGCAGGGCCAGGAGGGCGATTACCGCAGCGCCTCCTATCAGCCCTTTGCCATAGCGAATAGCCACAGGCGGACTCCTTTTTTATGTCAGCGCGCATTCTCTTGTGTGGCAGTGCCATGCCTGGCAGCCGAAAGAATGATCGCGGGAAGCAGCTCTTCGGTGCGCTGTAAACAGCGTGAGAGTGAGCCGTACGCATCGCTTTGCCAGGCTAACTTGCTGTTTTTTCTACACCTGGCGAAAGTTCGTAGCAGGGGAGTGGACGCCCCGGCCTTTTAAAAGGTTCCATCATTGGCCGAATTTGCTCGGTGCGTTGGTGCGTTCCAATGGCGGTTGTTGCCAGGATTGCCTCGCTGTATTAACGGGGTAGGCCCGGGCCTGCACCCCCGGGCAGGCCGCTGAAACCGATGGTGTGCAGGCCGGCCAGGCTGATGGGAACAACCTGGTCGGCTGCTGTTTCATCCGCTCGTGAGCGTCAGAAGGGGAGGCTGCGGCCGATCAGGGGCAGCTTGGCGGCTTCGCCTTCGAGGTGGTTGAAGGATTGCTGGCCGAGGTTCAGGCCGATCAGGCCGCCGTGGATGTAGCCAGGGTTCACGGGCGTGACCTTGGCGCTCGCTGACGAGTGCTCGATGGAGCCGCTGTTGCCGCCGACCAGGCCGCCCAGTACCTGGGCCGCAGTCCCCATGACTTTACCGGAGGCAGAGGCGTTGCTGATTCGGCCGTCGTTGAAGCCGACCAGCCCCCCCACGAAGCTTGAGTCGCCGGCTTGGACATCACCTTTGGCCGAAGCGTTGGCGAGGGTGCCGCCTTCCAGGTAGCCGATCAGGCCACCGGCGAAGGCGTTGGCCCCTCCCGTGACGTTCCCGGTGGCGTCGGCAACGTTCACCGTGGTGTTGCGGCTGTGACCGAGCAACCCGCCCAGGTACTGGCTGAATCTGTCGAGCACGCTGGCGCTGGCGCTGACATTGCTCAGGCTGGCGCCCTCGCTCTTGCCGATCAGGCCGCCGATGGCCTGCGAGTGACTGGCGTTGAGGGTGCCGCTGGCCGAGGCATTGTTCACCGAGCCTGCGCTGAGTTCGCCAATCAACCCGCCGACATTCGCCCGTGCTCCCCCGGTTACGTTGCCGGCGGCGGAAACGTTGCTGTAGCGGCTGGCCAGGCTTTTGCCAACCAGGCCACCGACTGCCTGGGCGTTGTTGCCGTTCACACTGCCACTGGCCGAGGCGTTGTTCACGGCCCCTTCGGTATTGAAGCCGATCAAGCCACCCAGGAAGGTGTTGCGACCATTGCCCCGGACGTTGACGGTGCTGTCGACAGTGCTCAGCCGGCTCGTGGAGGACCCTGTGTTGAAGCCGACCAGGCCACCCAGGTTGAGGTTGTCACCAGCCAAGGAGATCAAGCCCGTGCTGCTGCTGTTGCTGATGTTTGCCTTGCGGTTCGCACCGACCAGGCCGCCGGCGCCGTAGGCGCTTGATTGGCCGGCCATCTGCCCGGTCAGCGTGACGTCCGCCCGGCTATTGCTGATGCTGGCGATGCCTCGGCCCAGGCCGTTGTTGATGTTCTCGGCCGCCAGGCCGCCCATGACATAGGTGTAGCGGTTGCCCACCAGCGTGCCGCTGGCCGAGGATTTGTCGATGCTGCCGTCCTGCAGGTTCAGCGCGACCAGCCCACCCAGGCTGTTGGCGTGAGAAGCCCCCGTGACTTGCACCTGGCTGGCCTTGACGTTGGAGATGAGGCCCATATTGACGCCCGCCAGGGTGCCTACCAGGGTGTTGTAGTGAGTCGAACGGTCTCCACTGACCGAGACCCGGTCGAGGTTCAGGTTGCGGATTTCTCCCTGATTCACGCTGAACAGACCGACGCTGCCGCTGGTGCCGTAGACCGAGAGGTTTTCAATGCTGTTGCCCAGGCCATCGAGCACGCCCCCAAAACCGCTGCGCTCGCCCAGGGACTTGAAGCGGGCGCCGTTGCCGGAAATCTTGTTGCCCAGCACGTAGTGGCCGCTGCTGTTGCTGTCGATTTGACGCAGTTGATCCAGGTTGTGGATCACGGCGTAGTCCTGGCCGTTGGCTTTGAACAGGGCACCGGCACCGGAGAGGGTCACCGCCTTGCCGTCCTCGAGTGTGTAGCCATTATTCCCATGGTTCAGCCCCAGGCTCGCCCCGGTGCCGCTGAGGGCGATGTTGTCGTTGAGCCGGATGCCGCCGTTCTGCGCATTCAGCACGAGGCCGGCCTTGTTGCCGCTGGCGCGCAGCGCGCCTTCGACGCGAATGTCACCGCGCTCGGCGGTCAGGCTCAGGGAGTTGCCGCTCGTCCAGGTCAGCGGTGCGCTGACCGTCAGGTTGCCCTGGGTGCTGTTCAGCTCGATGTGGGTAGTGTCCAGGTTGGATGCCAGGGTGTCGGTACGCAGTGTCGACCGAGTGTTGGCTGGACCGCCGCCAGCGATCACGGCCACGTTGTTGTGGCCATTGCCCCCGATGCTCACGCCGACGCCATTGCCCCCGTTGCCGCTGCCGGTGGCATTGGCACCGACACCGATGCCGACGCCGTTGGTGGTTCCCGAGTTGGTGCCGCTGATGCCTCCGGTGATGACCAGGCCGCGTGGGGTGAGCCGGCCTGGGTTTTCGGTGCTGGCGATGCTGATGTCGTTGGCATGGATCCTCCAGGTGCCGGTCTTGCCCTGCTCGGCACGAGTGTTCACCTGTGCGGCCAACTGCACGTCGACTCTGGCCCCCTGGTTTTCCACCACGCCACCATCACCCTGGCCGCCGATGGCGCTGGCGTCCTGTCGGCCCGCGACCTGCACAATGCCGTTGTCGCCGTCGAGCACGATCCGGCCCGCCTTGTTTTGCAGGGTCTTCGCCTCGATCACGCCCTGGTTGCTGACCACCGTCCTGAGCAGGCTGTCGGCGCTCTTGGCGGTCATCAGCACCTGGCCGCCGTCGGCTTTGAGCAGGCCTCCGTTCTGTGCCAGGGCATCCACGGCACCGCTTTTGACTTGCAGGCCGAGCAGGCCGTTGCCGTTGAAGTCGAGGGTGATGTCGTTGCCCGCGCCCAGGGCCACGCTACCGACGCGCGCCTGTATCAAGCCGCTGTTGCTGACCTGCGCACCGAGCAAGGCGATGCTGCCGCCGTCGCTCGCCGTGAGGGTCCCGGCGTTGCTGATGCTGGCGCTGGAGGTGCCGCTGAAGCGGTAGTTGCCATTGAGGAAGTCCTTGTCGGTGATGTCCTGAGTGGAAGCCACCAGGCTGCCGACATCGACTTGGGCGGATTGGCCGAACACCACGCCATTGGGGTTGATCAGGAACACCTTGCCGTTGGCGTCGATCCGGCCCTGGATGTCGCTGCCCTGGGTGCCCAGGACACGGTTGAGGGCAATCGCGTTGCTACCGGGCTGCTGGAAGCTGACACGCTCATCGGCCTTGACGTTGAAGTCATTCCAGTTGGTGATCAGCTTGTTGCTTTGCTGGTTGATGGTCAGGTGTTGACCGTCGCTGGACGTCTGTATGTCGGCGTTGCCGGAGACGATGTTTCCTCCGCTCGGCAGGGCAAACGCCGGAGCCTGGAGCAACAGGCCCAGCAGCGATAGTCCGGCGCCGATCACTGCCTTGCTGCGCCCTGCCTTGCTGCGTCGGCGCGCCCCTTCGTCGGCCACGTTCCAGCAGCCCAGTGCATGGTTCCATACCAATGCATAGTTCTTGTTCATGATGCGTCCTCTTGTACATATGCTGCTGATTTTCCCCAGCAGATTGGGCAGTGCTCGGTGGCGCCGGTCGCCTGAGGCCAGGCTTGGGTGTGTTCCGTTCGCTGTTCGTCGCGCCCCGCCGAACGGTCGGGCATGCAGCCACTCGCTTCTGCGTGCTGGCAAAACTATTGCGGAGTGTTCGAGAGGGGCTGAAGTGCGGCAGGAAGTGATTTAAATGATGGGTTTAATCTATCACTTGAATATTTGAAGTTATTTAAGAGATATCCGGATGATGATTAAGATTTTTCTTGAGCTTATTGACTTGCAATAAGTATGGTTATTGTTTTGGCAAGAGCTTAGGCCGATAGCTGGCTATAGTGGGTTGAGTTTCGGGGGGCGGGCTGGCTGGTCCGGGTGGGTTTGTTTTTAAAGGCCCTGGGCCGGGGGTTTTGGGTTTGAAAGATATGGGGCTGGTTCGCGAGGGGGAGTGATAGTGTCTGTTGTTACTGCCGATTTTATTATTTTCTATTGTGTTAGTTAGTTGCTTGGGTGTGGTGTTGTTAAGTAGTAGGTTTTACGTGGTAATTAAAGATCTTAATTCTTGAGTGAAGTTGATTTTCTTGATTGCTAGTTGAGGCTAGATAAAAAGTGATGCCTTTTACTGTTCAGGCGCGAATCCCCGGGGTGTTTAGCCAATACGAAGGTCATGCCTGACATTGGAGCCCGGTTCGGAATGTCAGGGCGCCGGGTATTTGCGGGCACTATTTGTTAACATGCGCGGTTTTCTGTGTTGGCCTTTGCAATCGGCCAAAGCTACTTTTAGTCGTGTATACAGCGGTGTGCACAATCGAGATCTTAAGCGATGTCCGATAGTAAAATTGTCAACGAAGTCAACGCCAGGCGCACTTTCGCCATTATTTCCCACCCGGATGCGGGTAAGACCACCATCACCGAGAAGCTGTTGCTGATGGGCAAGGCCATTGCGGTGGCGGGTACCGTCAAATCGCGCAAGTCCGACCGCCACGCCACTTCCGACTGGATGGAGATGGAGAAGCAGCGGGGTATTTCCATTACCACGTCGGTCATGCAGTTCCCCTATCGCGAACACATGATCAACCTGCTGGACACCCCCGGCCACGAAGACTTCTCGGAAGACACCTACCGCACCCTGACCGCGGTGGACTCGGCGCTGATGGTGCTCGACGGCGGTAAGGGCGTAGAGCCACGGACCATCGCCCTGATGGACGTCTGCCGCCTGCGCGACACGCCCATCGTCAGTTTCATCAACAAACTCGACCGGGACATTCGCGACCCGATCGAACTGCTGGACGAAATCGAAGCGGTCCTGAAGATCAAGGCTGCCCCCATCACCTGGCCGATCGGTTGCTACCGCGACTTCAAGGGCGTGTACCACCTGGCCGGCGACTACATCATCGTCTACACCCCGGGCCACGGCCACGAGCGCACCGAAACCAAGATCATCGAAAAGCTCGACTCCGCCGAAGCCAGGGCCCACCTGGGTGACGAGTACGAGCGCTTCATCGAGCAGTTGGAACTGGTGCAGGGCGCCTGCCACGAGTTCAACCAGCAGGAGTTCCTCGACGGCCAGCTGACGCCGGTGTTCTTCGGGACCGCGCTGGGCAACTTCGGTGTCGACCACGTGCTCGACGCCGTGGTGGACTGGGCGCCGCTGCCGCTGGCCCGCGTTGCCAACGAGCGCAGCGTGGCACCCCAGGAAGAGAAGTTCTCGGGCTTCATCTTCAAGATCCAGGCGAACATGGACCCCAAGCACCGCGACCGCATCGCCTTCATGCGTATCTGTTCGGGCAAGTACGAGAAAGGCATGAAGATGCGCCACGTGCGCACTGGCAAGGACGTGCGCATCGGCGACGCCCTGACCTTCTTCTCCTCCGAGCGTGAGCAACTGGAAGAGGCCTATGCCGGCGACATCATCGGCCTGCACAACCACGGCACCATCCAGATCGGCGACACCTTCACCGAAGGCGAGGCGCTGGGCTTCACCGGTATCCCGCACTTCGCCCCGGAGCTGTTCCGCCGTGTGCGTCTGAAGGACCCGCTCAAGTCCAAGCAACTGCGCCAGGGCCTGCAACAGCTGGCCGAAGAAGGCGCGACCCAGGTGTTCTTCCCCGAGCGCAGCAACGACATCATCCTCGGCGCCGTGGGTGTGCTGCAGTTCGACGTGGTGGCCAGCCGCCTGAAGGAGGAATACAAGGTTGAGTGCTCCTACGAGCCGATCACCGTGTGGTCCGCCCGCTGGATCGAATGCAGCGACAAGAAGAAGCTCGAAGAGTTTTCCAACAAGGCGGTGGAAAACCTGGCCCTGGACGGCGGCGGTCACCTGACCTACCTGGCGCCGACCCGGGTCAACCTGGCGCTGATGGAAGAGCGCTGGCCGGACGTGAAATTTCGCGCCACCCGCGAACACCACTAAGTTCGCCGGCCACCCCCGAGCCCCGCTGTGCAGACAGCGGGGCTTTTTTTTGCGCGCAGGACTGGCCTGCCGCCGCCTCGTAGGCGCTGGCTTGCCAGCGAAGGCGGCGGACGCTGTTGTGCCTGGCTTGCGGGTTTCTTCGCCGGCAAGCCGGCTCCTACGGGGTGTGGTGTTCTTAAGGGAGCGCCGTTAGTCGGAAGGGCTTTGGCGGCTCGGGAATCGATAGGGAGCTATCTGGAAAAGCCGGGATATCACGACTAGGTTTCAGACAGTGCTGTGGCCGCCGCAAGGCTGGCGCGCAGCCATCGATGATTCACCTATGAAAGGATGGAATCGGCTATGAGAATTTTCCAACGCGTTGTGCTGTTGATCAAAGTGCTGGTGATGCTGTCGCTCGGAACCTCGGCGGCCTGGGCCCACAACCTGATGCAGGTGAGCGAGCCGGGTTACTCCTCGAGCCAGAGCGCACCGGTGCAGATGCTTGCCAAGTCCGAATCGGAGCCGGGCGATGAAGGTCAGGGTGGCAGTTCCGGCGATGACGACCAGACCACCGACGAGGATGACGGCGACAGCCAGGGCTAAAAGAAACCCCCGACGACGGACTGATGCGCAATCCGTCGCCGGGGGCGGGTCGAACAAGGTTCAGGCGCTCCCGGAGGCATCCGGGAGCGCCTTTTTCATGGCCGCTACAGCACGAATTGCTCGGCGTAGTGGCAGGCCACCTGGCGGCTGTCGAGCTGGCGCAGGGCCGGCTCTTCAGTGCTGCAACGCTCGGTGGCATAAGGGCAGCGCTTGTGGAAGGCGCAGCCCGGTGGTGGGTTCAGCGGGTTGGGCAGCTCGCCGACGATCTTGATCTTCGGCTTGTCCGGGTCCGGGTGGATGGTTGGTGTCGCCGACAGCAGGGCCTGGGTGTAGGGGTGCAGGGGGCGGGTGTAGATGTCCTCCTTGGGGCCCATTTCCACCGGCCGGCCGAGGTACATCACCAGCACCTGGTCGGCCACGTGGCGCACCACTGCCAGGTTGTGGGAGATGAACACGTAGGCGGTGTTGAATTCCTGCTGCAGGTCCATGAACAGGTTCAATACCTGGGCCTGGATCGATACGTCCAGGGCCGAGGTCGGTTCGTCCGCCACCAGCACCTTGGGCTGCAGCATCATTGCCCGGGCCAGGGCGATACGCTGGCGCTGCCCCCCGGAGAACATGTGCGGGTAGCGCTGGTAATGTTCGGGGCGCAGGCCTACCTGCTTCATCATCGCCTGGACTTTTTCCCGGCGTTCGGCGGCCGACAGCTTGGTGTTGATCAGCAGCGGCTCGGCCAGCTGGTCACCGATCTTCTGCCGCGGGTTGAGCGAGGCATAAGGGCTCTGGAACACCATCTGCACGTCTTTGCGCAGTTGCTTGCGCTGGGCCTTGTCGGCGCCGGCGACTTCCTGGCCGGCGATCTTCAGCGAGCCGGAAGACGGTTCCTCGATCAGGGTCAGGGCCCGCGCCAGGGTGGATTTGCCACAGCCGGATTCACCCACCACAGCCAGGGTCTTGCCGGCTTCCAGCTCGAAGGACACGCCGTTGAGTGCGCGCACGGTGGCGTGGCCCTTGAACAGGCCACGGGACACTTCGTAGTGACGGGTGAGGTCGCGGGCGGTAAGAACGACGGCCATTACGCCACCTCCTGATTCAGCGGGTAGAAGCAGCGCACCAGGCTGGCGGCTTTCGGGTCGAGGCTGGGGCGCTGGGCGCGGCAGTTGTCTTGCACGTAGGGGCAGCGCGGCGACAGCAGGCAGCCTTGAGGCCGGTCGTAGCGCCCGGGGACGATGCCCGGCAGGGTCGACAAGCGAGTGGCGCCGAGGCTGTGCTCGGGAATCGCCGCCAGCAGCGCTTCGCTGTAGGGGTGCGCGGGAATGTCGAACAGCTCCGGTACCTGGCCCACCTCAACCGCCTGGCCGGCGTACATCACGCACACCCGCTGGGCGGTTTCGGCGACCACGGCGAGGTCGTGGGTGATCAGCACCAGGCCCATGTTCTGCTCTTTCTGCAGGTTCAGCAGCAGGTCCATGATCTGCGCCTGGATGGTCACGTCCAGGGCGGTGGTGGGTTCGTCGGCGATCAGCAGCTTGGGCTCGCCGGCGATCGCCATGGCGATTGCCACCCGCTGGCTCATGCCGCCGGACAGTTGGTGCGGGTAGGCGTCCATGCGGCTGGCGGCGCCGGGGATCTCGACCTTTTCCAGCAGTTCGATGGCGCGCTTGCGTGCGGCCTTGCTGGACATCTTCAGGTGCAGGCGCAGCACTTCCTCGATCTGGAAGCCCACGGTGTAGCTGGGGTTCAACGCGGTCATCGGGTCCTGGAAGACCATGGCCAGGTCCTTGCCGACGATCTGCCGGCGCTGGCGCGCGCTGAGCTTGAGCATGTCGCGGCCGTCGAAGCTTAGGGCATCGGCGGTGACGATGCCGGGGTGCTCGATCAGGCCCATCAAGGCCATCATGGTCACCGATTTGCCGGAGCCGGACTCGCCGACGATGGCCAGCACTTCGCCCTTGTCGACCTTGAGGTCGAGGCCGTCGACCACCGGCACCGCAGTGGCGTCGCCGAAGTGGACATTGAGATTCTTGATTTCTAGCAGTGACATGGGAATCTCCTCAGGCGGCGTTCTTGAGTTTCGGATCCAGCGCATCGCGCAGGCCGTCGCCCATCAGGTTGATTGCCAGCACGCTGAGCAAAATGGTCAGGCCCGGCAGGCTCACGACCCACCAGGCGCGTTCGATGTAGTCCCGGGCCGAGGCCAGCATGGTGCCCCACTCCGGAGTCGGCGGTTGCACGCCCAGGCCGAGGAAGCCCAGGGCGGCGGCGTCGAGGATCGCCGAGGAGAAGCTCAGGGTGGCCTGGACGATCAGCGGTGCCATGCAGTTGGGCAGCACGGTGATGAACATCAGGCGTGGCAGGCCGGCACCGGCCAGGCGCGCGGCGGTCACGTAGTCGCGGTTGAGTTCGCCCATCACTGCGGCGCGGGTCAGGCGTACATAGGACGGCAGGGACACCACGGCAATGGCGATCACGGTATTGATCAGGCCTGGGCCGAGGATGGCGACGATGGCCACGGCCAGCAGCAGCGAGGGCAGGGCCAGCATGATGTCCATCAGGCGCATGATGGTCGGGCCCAGCAAACGCGGGAAGAAGCCGGCGAACAGCCCGAGGAGGATCCCCGGGATCAGCGACATCACCACCGACGACAGGCCGATCAGCAGCGACAGGCGCGAACCCTGGATCAGGCGCGAGAGCAGGTCGCGGCCCAGTTCATCGGTGCCCAGCAGGAACTGCATCTGGCCGCCTTCGAGCCAGGCCGGAGGGGTCAGCAGGAAGTCGCGGTACTGCTCGCTGGGGTTGTGCGGCGCCACCCAGGGCGCGAACAGTGCGCAGAACACGATCAGCAGCATGAACAGCAGGCCGGCCACCGCGCCCTTGTTGCGGGAGAAGTGCTGCCAGAATTCTTTGTAGACGGACGGATAGAGCAGGCTTTGATCGACTGCTACTGAGGAAGTTGAAGTGCTCATTAGTCTTGATCTCAGCGCTGATGACGGATGCGTGGGTTGGCAAAGCCGTAGAGGATGTCCACCACGAAGTTGACCATGATCACCAGGCAGGCGATCAGCAGGATGCCGTTCTGCACCACGGGATAGTCCCGGGCGCCGATGGCTTCGATCAGCCACTTGCCGATGCCCGGCCAGGAAAAGATGGTTTCGGTCAGGACCGCACCGGCCAGCAGGGTGCCGACTTGCAGGCCGACCACGGTCAGCACCGGAATCAACGCGTTGCGCAGGCCGTGGACGAACACCACCCGAGCCGGCGACAGGCCCTTGGCCTTGGCGGTACGGATGTAGTCCTCACGCAGCACTTCGAGCATCGAGGAGCGGGTCATCCGCGCGATCACCGCCAGCGGAATGGTGCCCAGCACGATGGCGGGCAGGATCAGGTGTTGCAGGGCGTCGAAGAAGGCGTCGGTGTCTTTGGCCAGCAGGGTGTCGATGAGCATGAAGCCGGTTTTCGGCTCGATGTCGTAGAGCAGGTCGATACGCCCGGAAACCGGGGTCCAGCCCAGGCTTACCGAGAAGAACATGATCAGGATCAGGCCCCACCAGAAGATCGGCATCGAATACCCCGCCAGCGAGATCCCCATTACCCCATGGTCGAACAGCGACCCTCGCTTCAAGGCGGCGATCACCCCGGCCAGCAGGCCGAGCACGCCGGCGAACAGCAGGGCGGCCATGGACAGTTCCAGGGTCGCGGGGAACAGCGAGGTGAATTCGCTCCAGACGCTGGTGCGGGTGCGCAGGGACTCGCCCAGGTCGCCGTGGGCCAGCTTGCCGATGTAGTCCAGGTACTGGGCGTACAGCGGCTTGTTCAATCCAAGGCGTTCCATTGCCTGGGCATGCATCTCAGGGTCGACCCGACGCTCGCCCATCATGACTTCCACGGGGTCGCCGGGAATCATGCGTATCAAGGCGAAGGTCAGCAAGGTGATGCCGAAGAATGTGGGTATCAGCAACCCCACACGGCGGGCAATAAAACTAAACATCTTCTGAAGTACCTCAATCAGCCGGTTAGGCGTTCCCGCCATCCTTGGGGTCAAGGACGGCGGGCGTTTCTTATTACTTCACTTGGGTGGTAGCGAAGTTGTTAGTGGTCAGGGGGCTAATGTGATAACCCTCGACGTTCTTGCGCATGGCGGTGAACATTTTCGGATAGGCCATGGGGATCCACGGTTGATCCTGTTCGAAAACCAGCATGGCCTTTTCATAGAGCTCGGCGCGTTTGGCGGGTTCAGCGTCGGAGCGTGCTTCGTCGATCAGATCCTGGAACGTCTTGTTGCACCAGCGGGCGTAGTTTTCGCCGTTTTTCGCCGCGTCACAACTCAGGTTCGGGGTCAGGAAGTTGTCCGGATCGCCGTTGTCCCCGGCCCAGCCCGCCGACACCATATCGTGTTCGCCGTTTTTCGCACGCTTGAGCATCTCGCCCCACTCCATCACGCGGATGTCGAGCTTGAGGCCCACCTTGGCCAGGTCGGCCTGCATCATCTGTGCGCCGAGCATCGGGTTGGGGTTGGTCGGGCCGCCGCCGTTGCGGGTGAACAGGGTGATAACCGTACCCTCCGGTACGCCGGCTTCCTTGAGCAGCGCGCGGGCCTTGTCCAGATCCCGGGGCGGGTTCTTCAGGCTGTTGTTGAAGCCCAGCAGGGTCGGCGGATACGGGCCGGTGGCCACCAGGGCGTTGCCCTTGCCGTACAGGCTGTTGACGTAGGCTTCCTTGTCGAAGGCGATGTCGATGGCCTTGCGCACTCGCACGTCGCTCATGTACTTGCGCGTGGTGTTCATGGCGATGTAGCCGGTGGTCATGGCGGCCAGCTCGTCGACCTTGAGGTTGGCGTCGGCCTTGATGCTGGGAATGTCATCGGGCTTGGGGTACAGGGCGATCTGGCATTCGTTGGCCTTGAGTTTCTGCAGGCGCACGTTGTTATCGGTGGTGATCGCCAGCACCAGCGGGTCGGCCGGCGGCTTGCCGCGGAAGTAGTCCGGGTTGGCCTTGAAGCGTACCTGGGCGTCCTTGGCATAGCGGGTGAAGATGAACGGGCCGGTGCCGATGGGCTTGCTGTTGAGCTCAGAGGTCTTGCCTTCCTTGAGCAGCTTGTCGGCGTATTCGGCCGGGAAGATCGACGAGAAGGCCATGGCCACGTCGGCGAGGAAAGGGGCTTCGCGGCGGGTCAGGGTGAAGACCACGGTGTGGTCGTCGATCTTCTCGACGCTTTTCAGCAGTTCCTTGAAGCCCATGCTTTCGAAATAGGGGAAGCCCACGCTGGACTTGTCATGCCAGGGGTGCTTCGGGTCAAGCTGGCGCTGGAAGCTCCAGAGCACGTCGTCGGCGTTCATCTCGCGCGTCGGGGTGAAGTAGTCGGTGCTGTGGAATTTGACGCCCTTGCGCAGATGGAAGGTGTATTGCAGGCCGTCGGGGCTGATGTCCCAGGATTCGGCCAGGGCCGGCTCGATGTCAGTGGTGCCGGGCTTGAAGTCCACCAGGCGGTTGAAGATGGTTTCCGCCACTGCGTCGGCCGTGACTGCAGTCGTGTACTGGACCATATCGAAGCCTTCCGGGCTGGCTTCGGTACAGACCACCAAGGGTTTGGCTGTGGCGCCCAGGGCGACGCTCAGCAAGGCGGCGCCAACGGCCGCTTTCAGGGGAAGCATTTTCATCAGGAACCCTCTGCAATCGATTGAACCAGATTAGCTTGAATGGCGGATTCGTCATGAATCCGCCCTTCAACTGGTGGGTTAGAGAATATTGAACGGGATGGTGGTAACCAGTCGGAATTCATTGATGTTGCCGTCGGCCTGGTTCTCGCTGGCGCGGTGCGTGGTGTAGGTGGCACGGATCGCGGTGGCTTTCAGCGGGCCGCTCTGTACGGCGTAGGAAGCACCGATGCCGTATTCGTAGTGGTGCTCGCCGTCCATGGTGCGTACGCCATAGACCGTACCGTCTGCCTTGACGCCGCTGTAGGCGGTGCCGTTGTAGTGGGTACCGTCGATGCCCCAGCCACGGGCCTGGTAGATGTTGAACTTGAGGCCGGGTACGCCGTACTCGGCCATGTTCAGGCCGTAGGCGATCTGGAAGGATTTCTCGTTCGGGCCGTTGAAGTCCGAGAGCAGGGAGTTGGCCAGGTAGATGCCGTTGGTTTCGTGCAGGTAGTCGAAGTACTCGTTACCGTTAATTTCCTGGTACGAGAAGGTCAGGCTGTGGGCCTGGTGGGTCAGGCCGAGCGACAGCGAGTAGGTGTCGTTGTCGATCTCGCCCATCTTCTTCTTGCCGGTATCGACGGTCTTGTAATAGTTCAGGCCGGTGGTCAGGCTCAGCACCGAGCTGTCGCCCAGCTCGTGGGTGGCGCCGAAGTAGTACTGGTTCCAGAAGTCTTCCACCTTGGAGGCGTAGAGGCTGGTCTTCAGGCTTTTCAGCGGCTGGTAGTTGGCGCCGACCAGGCTTACGCGATCGGTCTCGGCACCGTTGCTGTTGTACTCGGAGCTGAACTTGGACAGGCTCTGTTCGGTCCGTGGCGATACCCGGTCGAAGCTGCCGGCGTCGAACGACAGGTTGTTGAACTCTTCGCTGTGGATGCTCACCCCTTCAAAGCTCGAAGGCAGCGGACGGTTGCCGATGACGTCGACGATCGGCGTGCTGAAGTTCTGCCGGCCGGCGGTCAGGGTGGTGTTGGACACGCGGAACTTGACGTTGGCCAGGCCCAGCTTGCTCCACTGGCCCACGGCGTCGCCGTCGGAGTGGGTCAGGGTGCGGTTGTTCTTGCCGGCGATGTCCTTGCGGTCACGATCCAGAGCAATAGCGTTGTAGGCGGCGACTTCCGTGCTGACGCCAACGGTGCCTTCAGTGAAACCCGAGGTGTAGTTGAGGATGGTGCCCTGGACCCAGTTGATACGGCGCGGGGTCGAGGTCTCTACACCATTGTGGTTGTACGAAAAACGGTCGTTACGACGTTTCAGCTCGTTGGCGTACCAGTTGCGCGTGGTACCCGACAGGCTCTGCCCTTCGATAAAACCCTTGGTCTCAGCCTGGGCACTGGTGGCGTTCAGTTCAGTCGGGACGAAGTCCTGGCTGACGTTCTCCGCATAGGCCGAGGCGGTGATGCTACTGATAGCCAAGGCTAACAATGCGCTGCTGCTCAGTTTCATGGGTGAAGCTCCTTTGTTTTCTTTTTTAAATGCCGGTTTTTTTGGGCCGGCTGGTTTTTGGAACTCATTCAAGGCATCGCAAACGTTTGCATGTGGCTTGATCGCCGAATTCAGGCAAAGCGTCTGCGTGAGGGCGAAAATCGCCCCCAGGGTTTTGGCTCATCGGTTATGGGGCTAGGCTGACACCCGAAAAGGCGTTGCGGCCGAAAGGACTGACCTTGAAACCTTCGACTTTCGCGCTCAGCGGCTGGTTGATCGTCGAGTGGGCCACCGGTGTGATAGGGACCTGTTGCTTGAGCAGTTGCTGGGCCTGTTTGTACAGCAGGCTGCGCTGTTCACGGTCGGTGACGACCTTGGCCTGCTTGATCAGCTTGTCGTACTGCGGGTTGCACCACATGGAGTAGTTGTTGCCGCCAATGGCGTCGCAGCTGTACAGCGTGCCCAGCCAGTTGTCCGGGTCACCGTTGTCGCCGGTCCAGCCGATCAGGCTGATGTCATGCTCGCCGTTCTTGGTGCGCTTGATGTACTCGCCCCACTCGTAGCTGACGATCTTCACCTTGAGGCCGATCTTCGCCCAGTCGGACTGCAGCATCTCGGCCATCAGCTTGGCGTTGGGGTTGTAGGGGCGTTGTACCGGCATGGCCCAGAGGGTGATTTGCGTGCCTTCCTTGACCCCGGCGGCCTTGAGCAGCTCCCGGGCTTTTTCCGGGTTGTAGGCGGCGTCCTTGATGGTTTCGTCGTAGGACCACTGGGTCGGTGGCATGGCGTTGACTGCCAGCTGCCCGGCACCCTGGTACACGGCGTTGAGGATGCTTGGCTTGTTCACCGCCATGTCCAGCGCCTGGCGCACTTCGAGCTGGTCGAAGGGTTTGTGCTGCACGTTGTAGGCGATGTAGCCCAGATTGAACCCGGGCTTTTCGATGACTTGCAGTTTCGGGTCGTTTTTCAGCGTGTCGATATCGGCGGGGCGCGGGTGCAGGGTCACCTGGCATTCGCCGGCCCGCAGCTTTTGTACCCGTACCGAGGCGTCGGTGTTGATGGCGAAGATCAGCCGGTCGAGCTTGACCCGGCTTGGGTCCCAGTAGTGCGGGTTGGCGCTGTAGCGGATCTGCGAGTCTTTCTGATAACGCTGGAACACGAAGGGCCCGGTGCCGATGGGTTTCTGGTTGATCTGGCTCGGGGTGCCGGCCTGGAGCAGTTGCTCGGCGTATTCGGCGGAAAGGATCGCGGCGAAGCTCATGGCCAGGTTCTGGATGAAGGCCGCGTCCACGGTATTGAGGGTCATGACTACGGTCAGCGGGTCGGTCTTTTCGACCCGGGCGATGTTCTTGTTCAGGCTCATGCCGTTGAAGTAGGGAAACTCCGTCGGGTAAGCCTTGCGGAACGGATGTTCGGCGTCGAGCATGCGGTTGAAGGTGAACAGTACGTCGTCGGCGTTGAGGTCTCGGCTCGGCTTGAAATAGGGCGTGCTATGGAACTTCACCCCTTCGCGCAGGTGAAAGCTGTAGGTGAGGCCGTCCTCGGAAATGTCCCAGCTCTTGGCCAGCGCTGGCAGCACGTTGGTGGCACCTCTTTCGAACTCCACCAGGCGGTTGTACAGCGGCTCGGCGGCATCGTTGTCGGTAGCAGTGGTGTATTGGGCGGTGTCAAAGCCCGCCGGGCTGCCTTCGGAACAGAACACCAGGCTGCGTTCGGCGGCGGTGCCGAACGAACTGGCGGCCAACAGGCCGCTGCCCAGCAGGGCCGGGAAAATCCAGGAATGACGCATGACCGTACTTCTCCATTTTTGTTGTGATGAACAATGGGCCATGACTCCTTCCTGGAGCCTGTACAGGCCATTGATGCCAAACCACTACGTGCGGCAGGTGCCCGTTGGCAGACGCAGCTTCGCCTTGCACCGACCTTGAGGGTCGAGGGCCGGGCGGTAACTGCGTCGAACCTGAAATGCCTGTAGGAATCGGCTCTGAATTCGCAAGACAGTGCGCCAGTGGCGGGTCGTTGCGCAGTAGAGACCGAGCTCCAGCGGGCCGGGCTGGTAAAGCAACGGCGACGTCATGGACGTCGCCGTTGCAGAACCTTATTTGCCGATGCTGACGCCGTAGAAGGAGTTCAAGCCAAAGGGGCTGATTTTGAAATCCTGCACGTTGGCGCGCATGGGTTGGAACACCGTCGAGTGAGCGATAGGTGTCATCGGTACTGCATCTTTGAGGATGTGTTGCGCCTGCTTGTACAGCTCGGTGCGCTTGGCTACATCAGAGGTAGCCTTGGCTTGCTTGATCAGGGCGTCGTAAGGCTTGTCGCACCATTTCGAGAAGTTATTGCCGTTCATTGCATCGCAACCGAACAGGGTGCCGAGCCAGTTGTCGGGGTCACCATTGTCGCCGCTCCAGCCGATGATCATCGCCTGGTTCTCGCCGCCCTTGGAGCGCTTGATGTACTCGCCCCACTCGTAGCTGACGATGTTCACTTTCAGGCCGATCTTCGCCCAGTCCGACTGCAGCATTTCGGCCATCAGCTTGGCGTTGGGGTTGTAGGGACGCTGTACCGGCATGGCCCACAGGGTGATCTGGGTGCCTTCCTTGATGCCGGCTTCCTTGAGCAGCTCCTTGGCTTTCTCGGGGTCGTACTTGGCGTCCTTGATGGTGGTGTCATAGGACCACTGGGTTGGAGGCATGGCGTTGACCGCCAGCTGGCCGGCGCCCTGGTACACCGAATCGATGATCTGCGGCTTGTTCACCGCCATGTCCAGCGCCTGGCGCACCTTGAGGTCGGCCAGCGGGTTGGCATCGGTACGGCCCTTGAGGACCGGCATCACGTTGTAGGCGATGTAGCCGAGGTTGAAGCCTGCCTGTTCAGGCATCTTCAGGGTCTTGTCTTCCTTGAGGGCCTTGAGGTCGGCCGGACGCGGGAAGAGGGTGACCTGGCATTCGTTCTTCTTCAGCTTCTGGATACGCACCGAGGGGTCGGTGGTGATGGCAAAGATCAGGTTGTCGATCTTCACGTCTTCAGGCTTCCAGTAGTCCTTGTTGCCGGTGTAGCGGATGTTCGAGTCTTTCTGGTAGCTCTTGAACACGAAGGGGCCAGTGCCGATCGGCTTCTGGTTGATGTCGCTGGCCTTGCCTTCCTTGAGCAGCTTGTCGGCGTATTCGGCGGACTGGATCGAGGCGAAGCTCATGGCCAGGTTCTGGATGAAGGCTGCGTCCACGGTCTTGAGGGTGAACTTGACGGTCTTGTCGTCGACTTTCTCGACCTTGGTGATGTTGGTGTCCATCCCCATGTCGGTGAAATACGGGAATTCGGTGGGGTAGGCCTTACGGAACGGCATGTCCTTGTCGATCATGCGGTTGAAGGTGAACAGCACGTCGTCGGCGTTGAAAGTACGGGTCGGGGTGAAGTACGGCGTGGTGTGGAACTTGACGCCTTCGCGCAGGTGGAAGGTGTAGGTCAGACCGTCGTCCGAGATGTCCCAACTGGTGGCCAGGCCCGGAATGACCGCGGTGCCGCCACGTTCGAACTGGCTGAGGCGGTTGTAGAGGGTTTCGGCTGAGGCGTCGAAGTCGGTTCCGGTGGTGTACTGGCCAGGGTCGAAACCGGCCGGGCTCCCTTCAGAGCAGAACACCAGGTTAGTCGCCGCTTGGGCGAAGGGTGCGCTGGCGAGCAAGCCGGCGCTGACTAATAACGGAAGGACTGCTTTCTTGAACATGGTGGCCTCATGATTTGTTGTCATTTTTGGTGTAGAGGGCGACCTTGTGAGTCGACCCGCCGATACTTATGCAGCCCTCATACCCAATGCAAGATGCAGGGCTGCCACAAGTCTCAAAGAGTGGAACGAACGTACAGGAATGACGCATTTGTATAAATCTTGACGCATTTGATCGTTTGCGCCGGTGTTTTGTGGTGCATGCGCTGCCTTTTCACGGGGCAATCGAAGCCCATCGCGCCCACTCTTGGTGCGGTGCTGGCTGGTGTGCCGGGTGATGCTTGGCCCAGGCGCCCGGCCTTGTCTGACCGGATGGAGGTGGGCGGCTGGGTGAGGGAGGCCGTGGAGAACGGATGCCCGCAATTTTGCTGGCGATGGCGCGTGCTCGGCACATCGTCGCAGGTGCTGAATTCGGGGCTCGCAGTGAGGTTGTCACTGTGGAGGTCGCTGCGGGTTTGTGACGGCGTAGTGCCGCGGATCAGACCAGTTGTCTGCCAAACCTGGAGCGGAAAGGTCTTATCCATGCAAACCTCATTTTTTCTTTTTCTAGGGCATATCTGAGGATTGGCCTTGTGGGCCATGGAAACTCGCCTTCTTATGGGGAGTGGATGCAGCCCCATGGACCCTGTGCGGCGACGGCGATCGCTTTGTTGTGTTGTTGATAGTCGATTCGCCGATGCCGAAATTAAGTCATGCTGAAATCGTGGTCAACGAAAATTAAGCGTGACTAACATTTCTCCTTGTGCACAGGTTTGTCCCAGGGGTTCGACTGACGGCCGTGCGCTGGGCTCAGGCCGCGGAATGGTCGTCGAACAGGCCCATGGTGGTGACGGTCAGGACTTCTGCCGGGCCATTGCCGACGTTGGCCAGGCAATGAGTCTTGGTGGCGTCGAAGTGCACCGAGTCACCGGCACTCAGGGGATATTGACTGCCCTCGATGGTGTAGACGATCTGTCCTGAAAGCACGTAGGAGAACTCCGAGCCGTCATGGGAAATCAGCTCGGACTGGTAGCCCACCGGTATGTTCATCTTGACCGCGTTGATCAGGTTTCCGGGAAAGGAGCTGGACAGGCGCTCGTAGGCCAGTGGCTGGCCTTCGATGGTGTAGCGCACCCGCTTGCCGTCGTGGGAGTCGGGTTGCGCCTGGATCGGCTGGTCGAACAGGGCGTTCAGCGGAACGTTCAGAGACTTGGCGATATTGACCAGGGAAGAGATCGATACACCCGTGAGATTACGCTCTGCCTGGGAGAGGAAGCTGGCGGTCAGACCGGATTCGCTGGCGATCTGGCGCAGGGTTTTCTTGGCGGCGCGGCGATAGCGACGCAGGCGTTCGCCGATGCGATCTGCGGTCATTGAAGAGACTCTTATAGGAAAGAAGCAGTATACCCGGCGGACGTCAGCAACATCTGAGCCGCTGCGTACCGGGGGGCATAACTCTAACACCACAAAGCCGGGTTCCCCCGGGTCCGGGTTGAAATAGCCGGTAACGAAAAACGGCGATAACCTTGATGCCGAAGGTTATCGCCGTTGGAAGACGGAGGGAAAAGGTCAGGGCATCAGCACTTCGATGGCGCCGTCGGCGGTCATGCTGACCTGGCTGGTGCCGGCCTCGACTTCTGGTGTCACTGGGGCCGAATCCATGCTGGCGGCCTTCATCATCATCGGCGCGCGCATGTAAGGCTGTGGATAACCATTGCTGTTGAGGTTCAGGTTGACGATCTTGTAGCCCTTGCCGCCCAGAGCCTCGGTGGCCAGTTGCGC
This sequence comes from Pseudomonas sp. JV245A, assembly GCF_032424515.1. Taxonomy (NCBI): domain Bacteria; kingdom Pseudomonadati; phylum Pseudomonadota; class Gammaproteobacteria; order Pseudomonadales; family Pseudomonadaceae; genus Pseudomonas; species Pseudomonas sp. JV245A. Next base: position 60,668 of record NZ_VYKE01000012.1, on the reverse strand, counting down.
ACGGGCCTTGAAGGCCTTGACCGCATCCTTGAGCAACGCGTCTTCGCTGGCCTTGCGGGTCGGGTCGGCGATGGCGAAGTCCATGCCACCCATCTTCAGGTCGCCCAGCAGTTCACCGGTGAGCTTGGACAGCGCGGCGAAGTCGGAGCTTTCCAGGCGCAGTTCGGCGCGCTCACGCCAGCCTGTGATCTTCTGGCCCTTGCCGTCGTAGATCGGGTAGCTGTTGCGGCTGCCCTGGCGCAGGGTCACGTCCTTGACCTGGCGCGCCTGGTCCAGGGCCTTGTTCATGGTGGTGGTGATTTCTGCGGCGAGCTTGGCCGGGTCGGTGTTCTGCGATTCGCTGTAGAGGGTCACGATCATCAGATCCCGAGCCACTTCCTGGCTGACTTCGGCGCGCAGGGAAATCTGGTTGTAGTGCAGTTCATCGGCGGCCAGGGCGGGCAGGCTGGTGAGGGTGCCGGCGCTGAGAGCGAGAAGGGCGACGCTGCGACTGAAATGCTGCATGAAAACTCCTTGAGTGCGGTCCGCAGGATAAGGTCAGAGCCTGGGTGAAACCTTCAGACTGTGGTTTTTATTCCTCGTTGCGGCCAATTACAACTTTGATACACATGATCGCCATGGATCGTCCGCGGCCGCTCAAGGCAGTGTGGCGCTTTGCCGCAGTTTTGCCTGTGCCAGGGGCTGCTTGGTTATACTCCCGGCGATTGCCCTGGAGCGCTCATCAGGAGAGCTCATGCTCGCCCCCGTAAAATTGCTGTCCGCAACCCGTCAGAACCTCTGGCGCCTGACCTTTATCCGTACCCTGGTGCTGGCCGCTCAGGCCGGTTCGGTGGGGCTCGCCTACTGGCTGGACCTGCTGCCGCTGCCCTGGTTGCAACTGGGCGTGACCCTGATGTTTTCCATGGTGTTGTGCGCTTTCACCGCGATCCGCCTGCGCACCTCGTGGCCGGTGACGGAGCTGGAATACGCCCTGCAACTGGCCTGTGACCTGTTTATCCACAGTGTCCTGCTGTACTTCTCCGGTGGTTCCACCAACCCCTTCGTCTCCTATTACCTGGTGCCCCTGACCATTGCCGCGGTGACCTTGCCGTGGCGCTACTCGGTGGTCCTGTCGGGTATCGCCCTGACGCTCTATACCCTGTTGCTGGCGCGTTTCTACCCGTTGCAGACCTTCCCCATCGCCCGGGAGAACCTCCAGGTCTACGGCATGTGGCTGAGCTTTGCCCTGGCTGCGGCGGTGATCACCTTCTTCGCTGCACGCATGGCAGAAGAGCTGCGCCGCCAGGAAGAACTGCGGGCGATCCGGCGCGAAGAGGGGCTGCGCGACCAGCAATTGCTGGCAGTGGCGACCCAGGCCGCCGGTGCCGCCCACGAATTGGGCACGCCCCTGGCGACCATGAGCGTGCTGCTCAAGGAAATGCGCCAGGACCATTCCGACCCGCTGCTGCAGGATGACCTCGGCGTGCTCCAGGACCAGGTCAAGCTGTGCAAGGAAACCCTGCAGCAACTGGTGCGCGCGGCCGAGGCCAATCGCCGCCTGGCGGTGGACATGCAGGAAGTCACCCAGTGGCTGGACGAAGCCTTGAACCGTTGGCACCTGATGCGCCCGGAAGCCAGCTACCGTTTCCATCTGTTGGGCGAGGGGCCGGTGCCGCGCCTGGCGCCGCCGCCGGACCTGACCCAGGCCCTGCTCAATCTGCTGAACAATGCCGCCGATGCCTGCCCCGAAGGCCTGGAAGTACGCCTGGACTGGGACGCGGAAAACCTCACCATCAGTATTCGTGACCACGGTGCCGGAGTACCCTTGGCCATCGCCGAACAGATCGGCAAACCGTTTTTTACCACCAAGGGCAAAGGCTTCGGCCTGGGCCTGTTTTTGAGCAAGGCCAGCGTGACCCGCGCTGGAGGCTCAGTGAAACTCTACAGTCATGAGGAAGGCGGAACGCTCACCGAGCTGCGCCTGCCCCGTGCCGCCCGAGGAGACGACCATGAGTGAAGAGATCCAAGTCGAAGGCGAGGAACTGCCGCACCTGTTGCTGGTGGATGATGACGCCACCTTTACCCGCGTGATGGCCCGTGCCATGAGCCGCCGCGGTTTTCGCGTGAGCACCGCCGGTTCCGCCGAGGAGGGCCTGGTCATTGCCCAGCAGGACCTGCCGGACTACGCCGCGCTGGACTTGAAGATGGATGGCGACTCCGGGCTGGTGCTGTTGCCCAAGCTGCTGGAGCTGGACCCGGAGATGCGGGTGCTGATTCTCACCGGCTATTCGAGCATCGCCACCGCGGTGGAAGCGATCAAGCGTGGCGCCTGCAACTACCTGTGCAAGCCGGCGGATGCCGACGATGTACTGGCCGCGCTGCTCTCCGAACACGCCGATCTCGACACCCTGGTGCCGGAAAACCCGATGTCGGTGGACCGCTTGCAGTGGGAACACATTCAGCGCGTGTTGACCGAACACGAAGGCAACATCTCCGCCACTGCCCGGGCCCTGGGCATGCACCGCCGTACCTTGCAGCGCAAATTGCAGAAGCGTCCCGTGCGTCGCTGAACCGCGACTGAACGAATGTCCGCTGGGCGTCGTGAAAAAGCGAGCCGATCTACTATGATCGGCTCAACGCTTGCCCTTCTTCCTATCGAGCCTCAACGATGAATCAGAACGCTGAATACTCCGCGGTCAACGATGCCGTGCGCGGGCAATTCTTTCGCCGGGTCTGGGCCATGATCACGCCGTACTGGCGCAGTGAGGAAAAGGGCAAGGCCTGGCTGTTGCTGGTTGCGGTGATCGGACTGTCGCTGTTCAGCGTGGCCATCTCGGTGTGGATCAACAGCTGGTACAAGGACTTCTACAACGCCTTGCAGAAAAAGGACGAAGCGGCGTTCTGGCACTTGATCCTGTATTTCTGCGGGATTGCCGCGGTGGCGATCCTGGGGGCGGTGTACCGCCTGTACCTGACCCAGATGCTGACCATCCGCTGGCGGGCCTGGCTCACCGAGAAGCACTTTGCCCGCTGGCTGGGCCACAAGAACTACTACCAGCTGGAGCAGGGCGGCTACACCGACAACCCGGACCAGCGGATTTCCGAAGACCTCAACAGCTTTACCAGCAATACGCTGTCCCTGGGCCTGGGGCTGATCCGCAACATTGTCAGCCTGGTGTCCTTCTCGATCATCCTGTGGGGGGTGTCCGGCAGTATCGAGGTGTTCGGCTACACCATTCCCGGCTACATGTTCTGGTGCGCGCTGGTCTACGCCGCTGTCGGCAGCTGGCTGACCCACTTGATCGGGCGCCGCCTGATCGGCCTCAACAACCAGCAACAGCGCTTCGAAGCCGACCTGCGTTTTTCCATGGTGCGGGTACGGGAGAATGCCGAGAGCATTGCCCTGTATGACGGCGAGAAGAACGAGAACCAGCGTCTGAGCAGCCGTTTCGGCAAGGTCTGGCACAACTTCTGGGACATCATGAAGGTCTCCAAGCGCCTGACCTTCTTCACCGCCGGGTATGGCCAGATTGCGATCATTTTCCCCTTTATCGTGGCTGCCCCGCGGTACTTTTCCGGCAAGATCGAGCTGGGTGAGCTGATGCAGATCAACTCGGCATTCGGGAACGTTCAGGAGAACTTCAGCTGGTTCATCAGTGCGTATTCGGACCTGGCGGCCTGGCGCGCCACCTGTGATCGTCTGCTGAGTTTCCGCCAGGCCATGAGTGATAACGAAGAACGGCCCCCGGCTATCGACGTGCAGCATCAGGGCGAACAATTGTGCGTACGTGACCTGGGCCTGGACCTGGCCGATGGCCGGCATCTGCTGGCCGGCGCCGAAATGACCGTGAATCCAGGTGAGCGGCTCATGCTCAGCGGCCGTTCCGGCAGCGGCAAGAGTACCTTGCTGCGGGCCATGGGCCGGTTGTGGCCGGCCGGGCACGGGAGCATCCTGCTGCCGAACCAGCGTTACCTGTTCCTGCCGCAAAAGCCCTATCTGCCCATTGGCAGCCTGCGCGAAGCCTTGAGTTATCCACAGTCTGGCGACAGCTACCCCCAGGAGCGTTATGCACAGGTCCTGGAAACCTGCCGCTTGCCCCATCTGGTGGCGCGCCTGGACGAGAGCAATCACTGGCAGCGCATGTTGTCGCCGGGCGAGCAGCAGCGCCTGGCCTTTGCCCGGGCCCTGCTCTATGCACCGCAGTGGCTGTACATGGATGAGGCCACTTCGGCCATGGACGAAGAGGACGAAGCCACCTTGTATCAGGCGCTGATCGATCAGTTGCCGGGCCTGAGCATTGTCAGCGTCGGCCATCGCAGCAGCCTCAAGCGCTTCCATCCACGGCTCGTTCGTATCGAGCAGGGGCATCTGCAAGAGCAGACTCTTACGGCCTGACGGAGGGCCGAGCGCTAGCCTCAAGCCCAGCGCCCTTGCACCGCCGGTGCAAGGGCGCTGGGCCGTTTCGCGAGCGAGCCGTTCCTACAGACCGCGATCAGGCCTGGTGCAGGATCGAACGGTCCACACGTACGGCCAACTGGCCGCTGCCCGGCTTCGCGTTGAAGGCCACGTTGCCATGTTCATCCACGCTGGCTCGGGCGATCGGGGCGCCGTTGAGCAGCAGCTCCAGTGGTGCATCCTTGAGAGACTGGCCGGAGGCCAGTTGCAGTTTCAGGTTGATAGCCATGGTGATCTCCTTATCAGGCGTTGCTGTCGATGAAGTGGCTGGCGTTCTTGTCGATGGAGCCCACCAGCTCCGGTGAACCACCACGGAACTGGCGGAACACATTGCGCCCGGTGGCGCTGCTGTTGCTGGTACCGGCCGGAATGCTCAGGGTTGGCTGGAAGCTGTCGCTCAGTTCCACATAGGCCGACCAGGGGCCGATGTAGGACTCGTTCAACCCGTTGGTTTCGCTGAGGGCGTAGCGCACCGCGTGGCCTGGCAGCCAGTTGGGTTCGCTGGGGCTGTGGCTCTGCCAGCCATCGGCGAGGATCACCGGAACCGCGCTGGGGGTTTCCAGGTAGCCGGTCGGCTTGTTCGGGCTGTAGTTCTGCAGCAGCAGGTAGGTGCTCCAGCCCCACCAGTTGTCGATGGTCTTGCTGTCATTGAGGTTGTTGACGTCGCTGCGGCGCAGGACCTTGTCGCCACTCATCACGAACAGTGGCGAGAAGTTGCCGGTTTTCGCGGCATTCAGGTCCGGCAGGGTTTTCAGGGCTGCGTAGCTGGCGGGTGCGGGGAGGTTGCCGCTGAGGTAGCTGGCGAAGATTTCGTCTGCCGAACTCTGCACAGCCATCTTCACTTGCTGGCGATTGCGATGGTCGACGCTGTCGAAGTAGCGCTTGTCGCCATAGGCGTGCCAGCGATCGCCCTGGGCGTTGCTGACATTCAGGCCGAACTTGCTGTCCTCGTCATGCATGAAGCGGGTAATCAGCGAACCCAGGTCGCTGGGGGTGACGACTGCCGCCACCTGTTTGCGCGGCACCCGTACGTGGCCGGAGGAGAACAGATCGGTGAGGAAATGGTCGGCGAAGGCGTTCATTGCGTAAGCCAGTTCCAGTTGCTTGTCGTCCGCGCTCTTGCCCGCCAGTACCGCTTGCTGCAGCGCTGCGGTATGGCCTGCGGTGTAGGCAGCCAGGGCCCACTCGCCGAAGTGATCGGCGTTGTTGGCCGCCAGCTTCAGGTAGCGCCCCAGGGGGAACAGGGCGGATACCACGCTGCCGCCCCCGGTTATCTTGTTCCACTCCTCGGACAGGGTGTCGCCCAGGGCGTCATAGGCTTCATGGGGCTGCTTGCCGTCGCGGATCGCCTGGTTGGCGGCGACGATTTCCTTTTGCATCACCGCAAGGATCTGCCGGGCTTCGTCTTTCGCCGCCGGCAGTACCGCAAGGGAGTTGAACGCCGCGATAAAGCGCTGTACTCGATCACTGGGGGTTGCGCCTTCGCAGATCGGCTGCTCGGGAATGCCATAGAAGTCGCCCCCCAGGGCCACCACCTGGCCGTAGGTCAGCGCCAGGCCGTTAGGCAGGTGCAGTTCGACCTGCCACGCCGGGATGGCCGGTGCATCCTTGACGAAGCGCAGCAGGGTGCTGTCGCCGATGGCTGTGTGTTCGCCGCCCTCGAAACGCAGCTGTGGCTGGCCCTTGGTGGTTTTTTGTGCAGAACGAGGCAGGTCTTCCGGGCGGTGGTACTTGATGGTGTGGTGGCCATCGGCGACCAGTACCAGGGTGTCGCCATCGCCGGAAATGGCGATGCCTTGTTCACTGAACAGGCGGTCCAGGTCGGCGACGATCTTGCCCGCGTGTTGTGGCTGTTGCTGCTTCTGTGCAGAGAGTCCTGACATTTCTAGCTCCTTGATATGTCATGGGGATATTTCCTTATTTAACTGTATGCATATACAGTTAAATCGAGCATAGAGGAAAACGTTTTCCCGTCAAGAAGCGAATGCACCGCTGCAGCATTTTTTCTTTCGCCCCGCAATGGAGCCGCAGGCTGGGTACTGCGTGGGGCAGGCAGATCCCATGGAAGCGAGGCTCCAGACGCCAGCGTGCGGATTGAATTATTATTAGCGCCCTAACGACAGGCTCAAGGTCCACCCGCCCATGCTGGCTATTTTTCTCGAAACCCTGACGATCACGGCGCCGGTCTTTGCCATGTTGCTGCTCGGCCTGTTGCTCAAACGGGTGGAATGGATCGACGACAACTTCATTCATACGGCCTCGGCCCTGGTGTTCAACGTCACCATGCCGGCGCTGCTGTTTCTCGGCATTGTCCATGCCGACCTGCATTCATCGTTGAAACCCGGGGTGCTGATCTATTTCTCCTTGGCCACCCTGGCGTGCTTTGGCCTGGCCTGGGGCTGGGCGATCTGGCGTTGCCCCAAGGCCGACCGCGGGATCTATACCCAGGGCGCGTTTCGCGGCAATAACGCGATCATCGGCCTGGCCCTGGCTGCCAGCATGTACGGCGATTACGGAATTTCCCTGGGCGCAGTGCTCGCAGCCCTGGTGATCCTGTTCTACAACACCCTCTCGACCATCGTCCTGGCGGTCTACAGCCCGGTGATCAAGTCCGATCCCTGGAGCATCTTCAAGAGCGTTGTCAGCAACCCGCTGATTGTCAGTGTGCTGGTGGCCGCACCGTTCGCCTACTGGCAGATCGGCATTCCCAACTGGCTGGAAACTTCGGGGCGCTACCTGGCGCAGATGACCCTGCCCCTGGCGCTGATCTGCATTGGCGGCACCTTGTCCCTGGCAGCCTTGCGCAACAGCGGCGAGCTGGCGATGAGTTCCAGTTTGCTGAAGATGGTCAGCCTGCCGGCCCTGGCGACCCTGGGGGCCTGGCTGTGCGGGTTTCGCGGGGCGGAGTTGGGGATCCTGTTCCTGTACTTTGGCAGCCCCACCGCGGCGGCCAGTTTTGTCATGGCCCGGGCGGCCAATGGCAACCACGAACTGGCGGCGGCGATCATCGTCATCACCACGGTGATGGCGGCGGTGACCACCAATATCGGGATTTTCCTGTTGCAGTGGGGTGGGTGGATCTAGGCTTTGCCGCGAGCCGGCTCCTGCACGGCTATTGCGTAGGAGCCGGCAGCAGGTTCACTGCGGTTGCTGATAGGTGTCTATCACTTCCTGGGCCGCGCGAAACGCATCGATGGCCGCCGGCACTCCGGCATACACCGCGCAATGCAGCAGCGCTTCACGAATCTCTTCGACACTGCAGCCGTTGTTCAGTGCGCCGCGCACGTGGCCCTTGAGTTCCTGTGGGCACTTGAGTGCGGTCAGGGTCGCCAGGGTGATCAGGCTGCGGGTCTTGAGCGGCAGGCCCTCACGGTTCCATACACCGCCCCAGGCATGCTCGTTGACGAAGTCCTGCAAGGGCTGGGTGAATTCGGTGGCGTTGCCCAGGGCGCGATCGACGAACGCATCGCCCATGACCTGGCGACGCATCTGCAATCCGCTTTTCTTGTTCTCGCTCATGGTGCTTCCTTCTTGTGTTGGCGGCGCCAGGCTCGCAGCGAACTGAACAGCAGGAACGCCACCAGCGCTGGCAGGACGAAAAACAGCATCAGGTGTTCCAGCTTGCCGGCCAGAGGCATGCCGGTGGTGAAGGACACCACATGCAGCCCGTAAGCCAGGTACAAGCCCAGAAACAGCAGGCCTTCGGCCCGGGTCACGCGGTATCCGGAATAGAACACCGGCAGGCACAGCACGGCCACGCCGAGCATGACCGGCAGGTCGAAGTCCAGGGCATTGGGCGAGACCGAAAGAGGTGTCGGTGCCACCAGGGCGGTGAAGCCCAGCACTCCCAGCAGGTTGAACAGGTTGCTGCCGATGATGTTGCCCACGGCAATCTCGCGCTGGCCGCGCAGGGCCGCCAGCAGCGAAGTGGCGAGTTGGGGCAGGGAGGTGCTGACGGCGATCACGGTCAGGCCCATGACCCGCTCGGAAAGCCCCAGATCGTCGGCCACGGAGACGGCGGCGCCCAGCAGCAAGTGCCCGGCGAAGACCAGCAGGCCGAGGCCGAGCAGGACCATCAGCAGGCTGCTGATGCGCGGTGCCCAACTGCGCTGGCCGGCTGGTGCGGGTGAGTGGGGGCGGTGCGAATGGCGGGACTGGCGCAACAGCAGGCCCAGGTACAGCACCAGGGCTGCCAGCAGGATCAGGCCGTCGCTGGGGCTGAGTTGTTCGTTGTAGGCCAGCACGAACACCAGCAGGCTGGCGCCGATCATCAGCGGGATGTCCAGGCGCACCAGTTGCCGCGAGACCCGCAGCGGGATGATCAGCGCGGACAGGCCGAGGGTCACCAGGATGTTGAAAATGCTGCTGCCGATCACGCTGCCCACGGCAATGTCGGTGTTGTCGGCCAGGGTCGCCTGCAGGCTGATGGCCATTTGTGGCGCGCTGCTGCTGAAGGCGACGATGCTCAGGCCAATGATCAGTGGGCGCATGTGCAGGCGTGCAGCCAGGCGGATGGCCGCGCGCACCAGCAGTTCGGCGCCGGCGATCAGCATCACCAGGCCGCTGATGAGCTGGATCAGGCTGAGCAGGGGCAGTTCGGCAAAAGCGGTAATGGCGTGGGCTCCCGGGGTCAGTCGCTGAGGGCTTGGACGCGGACTTTGGCAGTTCCGCTGCGCAGCATGTCCAGTTGTTGGGCGGCGGCGCGGGACAGGTCGATCAGGCGGCCTCGGGTGTGCGGGCCTCGGTCGTTGATACGTACCACGACGCTCTTGTCGTTGCCCAGGTTGGTGACCTGTACCCGGGTGCCGAATGGCAGTTCGCGGTGGGCGGCGGTCAGGCCGTTCTGGTCGAAGGGCTCGCCACTGGCAGTGCGATTGCCGTGGTGCTGAGCGCCGTAATAGGAGGCGGTGCCGGTTGCGTCATAACCCCGGGGGTCGATGACGTGGCTGGTGGCGCAGCCAGTGAGCAGAGCGAGCAGGGCGCTAGTGGCAACCAGACGCTTCATTCGGGAGCTCCGATGGTTGATGTGGCGAGGGAGCGTACTCCCGCTGGTCTGTCTGGCAGACCGCAAGCCGACGGCGATGTTCCTTGCTGGAGCGGCGCCGGCCGGTTTGCAGTCGCTGTCGGACCGAGCGGGAGCACGCTCCCACGTCACGCGCAAGCGGCCGGGGCCGCTTGCGGTTAAACCCCGATCAGCCCTCGAGCTTGCTCTTCAGCAACTCGTTGACCTGTTGCGGGTTGGCCTTGCCTTTGGATGCTTTCATCGCCTGGCCGACGAAGAAGCCGAACATCTTGCCGCGCTTGGCCTCATCGGCGGCACGGTACTGTTCGACCTGTTCGGCGTTGGCTGCGAGCATCTCATCGAGCACCGCAGAGATCGCGCCGCTGTCGGTGACTTGCTTGAGGCCACGCTTGTCGATGATCTCGTCGGCATTGCCCTCGCCATTGGCCATGGCTTCGAACACGGTCTTGGCGATCTTGCCGGAGATGGTGTTGTCCTTGATCCGCAACAGCATGCCGCCCAGTTGTTCGGCCGAGACCGGGGCTTCGTCGATTTCCAGGCCCTGCTTGTTCAGCAGGCTGCCCAGCTCGACCATGACCCAGTTGGCGGCGAGCTTGGCGTCACCGGCGATGCTGGCGACCTTCTCGAAGTAGTCCGCCTGCTCACGGCTGGTGGCCAGGACGCTGGCGTCGTAGACCGACAGGCCGAACTGCTCCTGGAAGCGCTCGCGTTTCTGCGGTGGCAGTTCCGGCAGGGTGGCACGTACCTGGTCGAGGAAGGAATCCTCGATGACCACGGGCAGCAGGTCCGGATCGGGGAAGTAACGGTAGTCGTTGGCTTCTTCCTTGCTGCGCATCGGACGGGTTTCGTCCTTGTTCGGGTCGTACAGGCGGGTCTGCTGGATCACCTTGCCACCGTCCTCGATCAGCTCGATCTGGCGCCGGATCTCGGAGTTGATGGCCTTCTCGATGAAGCGGAACGAGTTGACGTTCTTGATCTCGCAGCGGGTGCCGAACTCGACCTGGCCCTTGGGACGGATCGAGACGTTGCAGTCGCAACGCAGGGAGCCCTCGGCCATGTTGCCGTCGCAGATCCCCAGGTAGCGCACCAGGGCGTGGATCGACTTGACGTAGGCCACGGCTTCCTTGGCGCTGCGCATGTCAGGCTCGGAAACGATTTCCAGCAGCGGCGTGCCGGCACGGTTCAGGTCGATGCCGGTGGCGCCGTTGAATTCTTCGTGCAGGCTCTTGCCGGCGTCTTCTTCCAGGTGCGCGCGGGTGATGCCGACGCGTTTCATGGTGCCGTCTTCCAGGGGGATGTCCAGGTGGCCCTTGCCGACAATAGGCAGTTCCATCTGGCTGATCTGGTAGCCCTTGGGCAGGTCCGGGTAGAAGTAGTTCTTGCGGGCGAACACGTTGTGCTGGCCGATCTCGGCGTCAACCGCGAGGCCGAACATCACCGCCATGCGCACCGCTTCCTGGTTCAGCACTGGCAGCACGCCGGGCATGCCCAGGTCGATCAGGCTGGCCTGGGTGTTGGGCTCGGCACCGAAGGCGGTGGAGCTACCGGAGAAAATCTTCGATTGAGTGGTGAGCTGGGTATGAATCTCCAGCCCGATCACGACTTCCCATTGCATGTGTGTCTCCTCAGAAGCCGGTTGGGGTGCGGGTGTGCCAGTCAGTGTTCAACTGATACTGGTGCGCAACGTTGAGCAAGCGGCCTTCCTGGAAATACGGAGCGAGCAGTTGCACGCCGACCGGCAAGCCGTCGACGAAGCCGGCCGGCATCGACAGGCCCGGCAGGCCCGCGAGGTTGGCGGTGATGGTGTAGACGTCTTCCAGGTATGCAGCGACCGGGTCGCTGCTCTTGGCGCCGAGCTTCCAGGCCGGGTTGGGCGTGGTCGGGCCGAGGATGATGTCGACTTCGTTGAACGCGCTCATGAAGTCGTTCTTCACCAGGCGGCGGATTTTCTGCGCCTTGAGGTAGTAGGCATCGTAGTAGCCGGCGGACAGTGCGTAGGCACCGACCATGATCCGGCGCTGCACTTCGCTGCCGAAGCCTTCGCCGCGGGAGCGCTTGTACAGGTCTTCCAGGTTTTCCGGGTTCTCGCAACGGTAGCCGAAGCGCACGCCGTCGAACCGCGACAGGTTGGAAGAGGCTTCCGCCGGGGCGATCACGTAGTACGCGGGGATGGCGTGCTGCATGTTCGGCAGGCTGATTTCCTTGATCACCGCACCGAGCTTTTCCAGCTCCTTGATGCTGTTGTGGATCAGCTCGGCGATGCGCGGGTCCAGGCCGGCGCTGAAGTATTCCTTCGGCACGCCGATGCGCAGGCCCTGCAGCGAGCCGTTGAGGCCGGCGCTGTAGTCCGGCACCGGTTCATCGATGCTGGTGGAGTCGTTCGGGTCGAAGCCGGCCATGCCTTGCAGCAGGATCGCGCAGTCTTCGGCGGTGCGCGCCAGCGGGCCACCCTGATCGAGGCTGGAAGCGTAGGCGATCATGCCCCAACGGGAAACGCGACCGTAGGTCGGCTTCAGGCCGGTGAGGTTGGTGAAGGCGGCGGGCTGGCGGATCGAGCCGCCGGTGTCGGTAGCCGTGGCGGCTGGCAGCAGGCGCGCAGCGACCGCGGCGGCGGAACCACCGGACGAACCGCCGGGTACGTGTTCGAGGTTCCACGGGTTTTTCACCGCGCCGTACCAGCTCGACTCGTTGGCCGAGCCCATGGCGAATTCGTCCATGTTGGTCTTGCCCAGGGTCACGGCCCCGGCAGCGGCCAGCTTGGCGACCACGGTGGCGTCGTAGGGCGCCTTGAAGTTGTCGAGCATCTTCGAGCCGCAGCTGGTGCGGATGCCCTGGGTGCAGAACAGATCCTTGTGGGCGATCGGCGCGCCCAGCAGGGCACCGCTCTCACCATTGGCGCGACGCTCGTCGGCGGCCTTGGCCTGGGACAGTGCCAGGTCCTGGGTGAGGCTGATGAAGCTGTTGATCTGCGGATCCAGCTGGGCGATGCGCGCCAGCAGGGTCTGGGTCAGTTCTACAGAAGAGAATTTCTTGTCGGCGAGGCCGCGGGCGATCTCGGCCAGAGTCATGTGATGCATTGCAGGCTCTTTCCCTTTAGTCGATGACTTTCGGAACCAGGTACAGGCCGCTTTCGACCGCTGGTGCGATGGACTGATAGGCCTCGCGATGATTGGACTCGGTCACAACGTCTGCGCGCAGGCGCTGGCTGGCTTCCAGGGGGTGGGCCAGGGGCTCGATACCGTCGGTATCGACTGCCTGCATTTCATCCACCAGCCCGAGAATGCTGTTCAGGGCGGAGGTGATGTGTGGAAGATCGCCTTCATTGAGCTTGATGCTGGCCAAATGAGCGATTTTTTCCACGTCGGAGCGTTCAAGCGCCATGGGATTCTCCAGTGGAAAACAAAAACGGATTTCGTCCGCGTGTTAGATTGTCGGAACACTACCGCATTTCTACGGTCTTATGGCCGCGATTGTGGGGGTTGGTGCACAGAAAAGCGGCCAATTTAACATATTGGCGCCTTGCCCAAAATCCCTGTCGTTGTTAGAGTTTGCCGCACTTTTTTACCCACGCGTTGCCTAGGGTCCCTTTCCCATGTTCAAGAAACTGCGTGGCATGTTTTCCAGCGATCTTTCCATTGACCTGGGCACTGCCAACACCCTTATTTACGTGCGCGAGCGCGGTATTGTCCTGAATGAACCATCGGTTGTGGCCATTCGGACCCACGGTAATCAGAAAAGTGTTGTCGCGGTTGGTACTGAGGCCAAGCGCATGCTCGGTCGTACCCCGGGCAACATCGCAGCCATTCGTCCGATGAAAGACGGCGTGATCGCCGACTTCAGCGTTTGCGAAAAGATGCTGCAGTACTTCATCAACAAGGTTCACGAAAACAGCTTTCTGCAGCCCAGCCCACGTGTGCTGATCTGCGTTCCATGCAAGTCCACCCAGGTTGAGCGTCGCGCCATCCGTGAGTCGGCCCTTGGCGCCGGTGCCCGTGAAGTGTTCCTGATCGAAGAGCCGATGGCCGCTGCGATCGGTGCCGGCCTGCCGGTTGAAGAGGCCCGCGGTTCGATGGTCGTGGACATCGGTGGTGGTACCACTGAAATCGCCCTGATCTCCCTGAACGGTGTGGTCTACGCCGAATCCGTACGGGTTGGCGGCGACCGTTTCGACGAAGCGATCATCACCTACGTGCGTCGCAACTACGGCAGCCTGATCGGTGAGTCCACCGCCGAGCGCATCAAGCAGGAAATCGGCACCGCCTACCCGGGCGGCGAAGTGCGTGAAGTCGACGTCCGCGGCCGTAACCTGGCCGAAGGCGTGCCACGTGCCTTCACCTTGAACTCCAATGAAGTGCTGGAGGCTCTGCAAGAGTCTCTGGCAACCATCGTTCAGGCGGTGAAAAGCGCCCTGGAGCAATCGCCTCCGGAACTGGCTTCGGACATCGCCGAGCGCGGCCTGGTGCTGACCGGTGGTGGCGCGCTGCTGCGTGATCTGGACAAGCTGCTGGCCCAGGAAACCGGCCTGCCGGTGATCGTTGCCGAAGACCCGCTGACCTGTGTCGCTCGCGGCGGTGGCCGTGCATTGGAAATGATGGACAAACACACCATGGACCTGCTCTCCAGCGAATAACTTCGCCGGTTGCATCTATGCTGTTGCGCTCACAGGCAGCACTTTGCAGTGCTGCCTGTGGCGTTTATCTTCTGTCAATCTGCATCCAGGCCGGTTTGATGCCGTATGAATAAACACAACATTTGCCTGGGAGGAGCGGCCTATTAAACCGCTTTTCGCCAAAGGCCCCTCATTAGGCGTGCGCCTCCTGGTGCTGGTCGTTCTCTCGGTCGCACTGATGGTGGTCGATGCCCGCTTCACACTGCTCAAGCCAGTGCGTAGCCAAATGTCGCTGGTGTTGATGCAGTCCTACTGGATCACCGACCTGCCGCAGCGGCTATGGCAAGGCGTGGCCAGTCAGTTCGGCAGCCGTACCGAACTGGTCGCTGAAAACGAAAAACTCAAGACCGAAAACCTGCTGCTGCAGGGGCGCATGCAAAAGCTCGCGGCCCTGACCGAGCAGAACGTGCGCCTGCGCGAGTTGCTCAATTCCTCGGCACTGGTCAACGAGAAGGTTGAAGTGGCCGAGTTGATCGGCATGGACCCGAACCCCTTTACCCACCGCATCATCATCAACAAGGGTGAGCGCGATGGCGTGTTCCTCGGCCAGCCGGTGCTCGATGCCCGTGGCCTGATGGGCCAGGTGGTGGAGTTGATGCCCTACACCTCCCGCGTACTGCTGCTCACTGACACCACCCACAGCATTCCGGTGCAGGTCAACCGCAACGGCCTGCGCGCCATCGCCAGCGGCACCGGCAATCCGGAGCGCCTGGAGTTGCGCCATGTGGCCGACACCGCGGATATAAAGGAAGGCGATCTGTTGGTCAGCTCCGGTCTGGGCCAGCGTTTCCCCGCCGGCTACCCGGTGGCCACGGTCAAGGAAGTGATCCACGACTCCGGCCAGCCGTTCGCCATTGTGCGGGCGGTACCCACCGCTGCGCTGAATCGCAGCCGCTACCTGCTGCTGGTATTCAGCGATCCGCGTACCGCCGAAGAGCGTGCCAACGACGCCGCCCAGGCCCAGGAAGCCCAGGACCAGCAGGGCGCCGGCGCCGCGCCAGTGGTCCCGGCCACCGTGCCCAAGCCGGCCGCGGCGGCAAACGCCGGGGCTGCGCCCGCCACTGCGACTCCTGCTGCGCCGGCGACCCCGGCCAAACCCGCGGCTCACGCTCCGGCCAAGCCGGTCCATAAACCTGTGGTGAAACCGGCCGCTGCCAAACCACCGGCAGCAGCACCGGCCACCACCGGAGGAAGAGAATAATGGCGGGTAGCACCTATTCGCGAAATGGCTGGATCGTCTGGTTGACCTTCCTTATCGGGCTGCTGCTGAGCGTCTCGCCCCTGCCGCAGTTCATGGAGATCCTGCGTCCGCTGTGGCTGGCGCTGTTGCTGGCGTTCTGGGCCCTGGCCCTGCCGCACAAGGTCGGCATGGTCACTGCCTGGTGCCTGGGGCTGGCAGAGGATGTGCTCTATGGCACGCTGCTGGGGCAGAATGCCCTGATCCTGACGCTGATCACCTTCCTTGTACTGTCTCTGCAACAGCGCCTGCGGATGTTCCCGATGTGGCAGCAGAGCCTGGTGATCCTGGTGATCTTCGGCCTGGCGCAGTTGGTGCAACTCTGGCTCAGCGCCCTGACCGGCAACCGCCAGCCGACCCTGGCCCTGGTGCTGCCGGCCCTGGTCAGTGCCTTGTTGTGGCCCTGGGTCAGCTTCGGCCTGCGCGGCTTGCGTCGACGTTTCAAAATCAATTAATTCGGTCAGGCATTGGCCCGCACCTCGACAGGGAGATGTCTTGATGAATCCGCTTTACCTCGCTTCCGGTTCGCCTCGTCGGCGTGAGTTGCTGACGCAGATCGGCGTGCCGTTCACCGCCATCAGTGCGGACATCGATGAAACCCCGCTGGCCGATGAGTCACCTGCCGCCTACGTCGAGCGCCTGGCCCGAGGCAAGGCTGCGGCGGGGCGCGGGCTGATCACCAGCAGTGAATCCCAGGCCCCGGCCTGTGTGCTGGGGGCCGACACCGCGGTAGTGCTCGATGGGCGGATTCTCGGCAAACCGCTGGATCAGGCTGATGCGTTGCAGATGCTCATGGCGCTTTCGGGGCGTGAGCATGAAGTGTTCACCGCCATTGCCCTGCTTGACGGTGAACGCTGCGAGTCGCGAGTGGTGCGCAGCCTGGTACGTTTTCGCCCGATCTCGCCTGCAGAGGCCGCGCTCTACTGGGCCAGCGGCGAGCCCTGCGACAAAGCCGGTGGCTATGCTATCCAGGGACTGGCAGCGGTGTTTGTCGCCGGCCTCAATGGCAGTTATTCCGCGGTGGTCGGCTTGCCGGTGTGCGAAACCGCAGAACTGCTCGGGCATTTCGGCATACCCTGTTGGCAAAACCTTCCAGTGCGCTAAAGCGCCGTACCCGATTGCTGCGGCCCTCTATGAACACGCCTGAACGAGACACTGCCATGAGTGAAGAGATTCTGATCAACATCACGCCGATGGAATCACGCGTGGCGGTGGTCGAAAACGGAGTGCTGCAAGAGGTTCACGTCGAGCGCACCCAGCGCCGGGGGATCGTCGGCAACATCTACAAGGGCAAGGTGGTGCGGGTCTTGCCGGGCATGCAGGCGGCCTTCGTCGACATCGGCCTGGACCGGGCGGCGTTTATCCACGCCTCGGAAATTTCCACCCGCGAAGGCACTGCGGTAGAGAGCATCAGCGCTCTGGTGCACGAAGGGCAGAGCCTGGTGGTGCAAGTCACCAAGGACCCCATCGGTTCCAAGGGCGCGCGCCTGACCACTCAGTTGTCGATCCCTTCCCGCTATCTGGTGTACATGCCGCGTACCGCCCATGTCGGTATCTCGCTGAAGATCGAGGACGAAGCCGAGCGTGAGCGCCTGAAGCAGGTCGTCAGTGATTGCGTGGCCCAGGAAGGCATCAAGGAGGCCGGTGGTTTTATCCTGCGCACCGCCGCCGAAGGCGCCGGGGCCGATGAGATCATGATGGACATCCGTTACCTGCGCCGGCTCTGGGACCAGATCGGCGCGCAGATCAAGACCATCGGCGCGCCCAATGTGATCTACGAGGACCTGGGCCTGGCTCTGCGCACCCTGCGCGACCTGGTGAGCCCGAAGATCGAGAAGATCCGCATCGACTCCCGGGAAACCTTCCAGAAGACCACGGTGTTCGTGGCCGAACTGATGCCGGAAATCGCCGACCGCCTGGAGCACTACCCCGGCGAGCGGCCGATCTTCGATCTGTACGGCGTCGAGGACGAAATCCAGAAAGCCCTGGAGCGCAAGGTGCCGCTCAAGTCCGGAGGCTACCTGGTGGTAGACCCGGCGGAAGCCATGACCACCATCGACGTCAACACCGGGGCCTTCGTCGGTCATCGCAACCTTGAGGAAACCATCTTCAAGACCAACCTCGAGGCGGCCACCGCCATTGCCCGGCAACTGCGCCTGCGCAACCTGGGCGGGATCATCATCATCGACTTCATCGACATGGAAGATGAAGAGCACCAGCGCCAGGTATTGCGCACCCTGGAAAAGCAGCTGGAGCGTGACCACGCCAAGACCAACATCATCGGCATCACCGAGCTGGGCCTGGTGCAGATGACTCGCAAGCGTACCCGCGAGAGCCTGGAGCAGGTGCTGTGCGAGCCTTGCAGCAGTTGCCAGGGGCGGGGCAAGTTGAAAACCCCGGAAACCGTCTGTTACGAAATATTCCGAGAAATCCTCCGCGAGGCCCGGGCTTATCAGGCAGAAGGGTATCGGGTGCTGGCCAATCAGAAGGTGGTCGACCGGCTGCTGGACGAAGAGTCGGGCAACGTGGCGGAGCTGGAGGGTTTTATCGGCCGGACCATCAGGTTCCAGGTCGAAACCATGTATTCCCAGGAACAATACGACGTGGTGCTGCTCTGATTCCGCGTGTTCTACATCCGTGGAAATGGCTGGCTTCAGCTTTTTGCATGACTTTTACCCTGGGAGCCAACTGAAATGGAGCGGCTGATGCGCCTGTTCACCACGCTGATTCGCTGGGGGCTTGGCTTCTGTGCGCTGGCGCTGGTGGCGACTGCCTTGTATGTCAGTCTGGGCCGGGAACTGACCCCGCTGGTGGCCGAGTACCAGCCCGAGGTCGAGGCCAAGGTGCAGCAGGCCGTGGGCTTGCCGGTGCATATCGGTAGCCTGGAGGGGCGCTGGAGCGGCTTGTCGCCGATCCTGCTGGCCCACGACGTGCAGGTGGGCGAGGGCGCCAATGCGCTGCGCCTGGATCAGGTGAGCGTGGCGCCGGATATGCTCGGCAGCCTGCTGGCCCGTGACCTGCGGATCGGCCGCCTGGAGCTCAGCGGCCTGAGCCTGAGCCTGAAAGAGGGCGCGGACGGCCAGTGGCAGCTTGAAGGCCTGCCGGTGCAACAGGACCAGCCGATGGACCCCCAGCAGTTGCTGGGCCGCCTGCAACAGGTTGCCGAGCTGTCGCTGCTGGACAGCCAGGTCACCTTGCAGCCTCTGGACCACCAGCCCGTGGCCCTGACCTACGTCGGGCTCAATCTGCGCAGCGGTACCAGCCGCCAGCGCCTGGACCTGCGCCTGACGCTGCCGGACGGCCAGCCCCTGGCAATGAACCTGCGGACCAGGATGCGGGCCGAGGCCTGGCGCGATGCCCAGGCCGACTTGTACCTGAGCCTGCCGCAAAGCGACTGGTCGCGTTGGGTGCCGGCCCGGCTGACCCGGGAGTGGAAACTCTCCGAGCTCAAAGCGGGTGGCGAGCTGTGGCTGAAGTGGGCCAAGGGTGGGGTGCAAAACGCCACGCTGCGCTTGAATGCCCCGCAATTCACCGGGGCCTATGCCGAGCGCACGCCGGTGTCCCTGAGCAACCTGGCGTTGAATGCCTACTTCCAGCGTGACGAGCAGGGCCTGCAGGTGCAGCTTGACTCCCTGGCGCTGAACCTCGGCGAGACCCGCTGGGAATCCCGTGTGCAGGTGCAGCAGCGCAACGCGACCGAGCAGCAGGAAGAACTCTGGCATGTGCAGGCCGACCGCCTGGACCTGAAGCCGATCACCCCGATCCTCGATGCCCTGGCCCCCTTGCCGGAAGGCCTGGCCACGGCCATCGACCGACTGAAAGTCACTGGCGGCCTGCGCAACGTGCTGCTCGACTATCGTCCCCAGAACAGTGGCGACCAGCGCCTGAGCTTCGCTGCGAACCTCGACCGGGTTGGCTTCGACGCCTATCACGGTGCTCCGGCAGCGCGAAATGTCAGCGGCAGCATCAGCGGCGACCTGGGCAAGGGCGAGCTGCGCATGGACAGCAAGGATTTCTCCCTGCACCTGTACCCGATCTTCGCCAAGCCCTGGCAGTACATCCAGGCCAACGCCACCCTGACCTGGAAGCTCGACAAGGAAGGCTTCACCCTGATTGCCCCCTACCTGAAGGTGCTGGGCGAAGAGGGCAAGATCGCCGGCGACTTCCTGATCCGCCTGCATTTCGACCACAGCCAGGAAGACTACATGGACCTGCGAGTCGGCCTGGTGGACGGCGATGGGCGCTACACCGCCAAGTACCTGCCCCAGGTGCTCAACGCCGGTGTGGATGAATGGCTGCGCACGGCGATCCTCAAGGGCGCGGTGGACCAGGGCTTCTTCCAGTACCAGGGTTCGCTGAACCATGACGCCGTCGAGGCCGCCCGCAGCATCAGCCTGTTCTTCAAGGTGCATGACACCGAGCTGGCGTTCCAGCCGGGCTGGCCGCACTTGACCAAGGTCAGCGGCGATGTGTTCATCGAAGACAGCGGCGTGCGCATCGTCGCCAGCAAAGGCCAGTTGCTGGACACCAAGGTGCGGGATGTCTTCGTCAACATTCCCCATGCTGCCAGCGGGCAGGACAGCCACATGTACATCGATGGCGCCTTTGCCGGTGGCCTGGGCGATGGCGTGAAAATTCTCCAGGAAGCGCCGATCGGCACCGGCTCGACCTTTGCCGGCTGGCATGGCGAGGGCGATCTGCAAGGCAAGCTGGATCTGGATATTCCCCTGGTCAAGGGCCAGGAGCCGAAGATCGTGGTGGCGTTCAAGACCGACAAGGCGCGCCTCAAGCTCAGTGAGCCTGAGCTGGAACTAACCCAGCTCAAGGGTGATTTCCGCTTCGATAGTGCCAAGGGCCTGAGTGGCGAGGGCATCAGTGCCCAGGCGTTCGAGCGGCCGGTCACGGCGCAGATCTTCGCCGATGGCAAGCCGGGCAAACCCAATACTCGAGTGGTTGCCAAGGGCCAGGTTGCGGTCAAGAAACTTACCGACTGGTTGCAAGTCGGCCAGCCGTTGCCGGTGTCCGGCGAGGTGCCCTACCAGTTGCAACTGAACCTGGACGGAGCCGACAGCCAGTTGATGGTCAGTTCCAGTCTCAAGGGCGTAGCGGTGGACCTGCCGGCGCCGTTCGGCATGGCGGCCAGCACCGGGCGCAACAGTGTATTTCGCATGACTCTGCAAGGGGCCGAGCGGCGCTACTGGTTCAACTACGGCGAACTGGCCGACTTCACCTTTGCGGCGCCCAGCGGCAAGCTCGCCGAGGGTCGGGGCGAGCTGTTCCTCGGCGATGGCGCGGCCTTGCTGCCGCCGGGTAAAGGGCTGCGGATACGAGGGATTCTCTCCGAGCTGGATGTGGAACCCTGGAAAGCCCTGGTGGATCGCTACGCCGGGCAGGACCCGGGAGGCAGCGCCAAACAGTTGCTCAGCAGTGCGGACTTCAAGGTTGGCAAGCTCAGTGCCTTCGGCACCACCCTGGACCAGGTCAACCTGTTGCTGGCGCGCAAGCCCGCTGCCTGGGAGTTGCAGATCGACAGCCAGCAGGCCAAAGGCAAGGTCGGGATTCCCGATGCCAAGGCGGCGCCGATGGCCATCGACATGGCGTACGTGCGCCTGCCGGCTGCCGATCCGGCAGCGCAGGCCGATGAAAATGCGCCCGACCCCCTGGCCTCGGTGGATCCGAAGAGCGTTCCGCCCCTGGATATTTCCATTGCCCAGCTGTTCCAGGGCCAGGACCTGATCGGCCGCTGGGCGCTCAAGGTGCGGCCGACGTCCAGGGGCATGGTCTTCAATGGCCTGGACCTGGGCCTCAAGGGCATGCAGTTGCAGGGCGAGGGCGGCTGGGAAGGCCTGGCCGGTGCCAGCAACAGTTGGTACCGGGGCCGCATTGGCGGCAAGAACCTGGCGGACGTGCTCAAGGGCTGGGGCTTCGCCCCGACCGTGACCAGTGAAGAATTTCACCTGGACGTCGATGGCCGCTGGCCGGGCTCGCCGGCATGGGTGGGCTTGAAGCGCTTCTCCGGCAGCCTGGACGCTACCCTGCGCAAGGGCCAGTTCGTCGAAGTCGACGGCGGGGCCCAGGCCTTGCGGGTGTTCGGCCTGCTCAACTTCAACTCCATCGGTCGTCGCCTGCGCCTGGACTTCTCCGACCTGTTCGGCAAGGGCCTGAGCTATGACCGGGTCCGGGGCGTGCTGGCGGCGAGCAATGGCGTTTACGTCACTCGCGAACCGATCACCCTGACCGGGCCGTCGAGCAACCTGGAGCTCAATGGCACCCTGGACATGGTGGCCGACCAGGTGGACGCCAAGCTGCTGGTGACCTTGCCGGTGACCAACAACCTGCCGATTGCCGCGCTGATTGTCGGTGCGCCGGCGGTGGGCGGGGCGTTGTTCCTGATCGACAAGCTGATCGGTGACCGCGTGGCGCGCTTCGCCAGCGTCAAATACAACGTCAAAGGCCCATGGAAAGAGCCGAAAATCACCTTCGACAAACCGTTTTGAGAATCCTCGATTCGCGCCTATGGAGTAGCATGGCGGCCTACCCTACAAGGAGTTCGCCATGTCTCTTGCGGTGATTCAAATGGTCAGCCAGAGCGATGTCCTGGCCAATCTGCAGCAGGCTCGGAGCCTGCTCGAACAGGCTGCTGCCGGCGGTGCAAAGCTGGCCGTCCTGCCGGAAAACTTCGCCGCCATGGGGCGCCGCGACATGGCGGCCATCGGTCGCGCCGAAGCGCTGGGCGAAGGTCCGATCCTGCCATGGTTGAAACAGGCCGCCCGCGACCTCAGGTTATGGATAGTGGCCGGCACCTTGCCGTTGCCCCCCGTCGATCAGCCCGAGGCCAAGTCCAATGCCTGTTCGTTGCTGGTGGATGACCAGGGGCAGTTCGTGGCGCGCTACGACAAGCTGCACCTGTTCGATGTCGATGTGGCGGACAATCGCGGACGCTACCGTGAATCCGATGACTATGCTCATGGAGACCGGGTGGTGGTGGCGGATACTCCGGTGGGGAGGGTCGGCCTTACAGTCTGTTATGACCTGCGCTTTCCCGAGCTGTACAGCGAGTTGCGCGCCGCTGGCGCCGAGTTGATCACCGCGCCTTCGGCGTTTACCGCGGTCACCGGTGCGGCTCATTGGGAGGTGCTGATTCGCGCCCGTGCCATCGAGACCCAGTGCTATGTGCTGGCGGCGGCCCAGGGCGGCGTGCATCCCGGCCCGCGGGAAACCTACGGCCATGCGGCGATCGTCGACCCCTGGGGGCGGATAGTGGCGCAACAGGATCAAGGTCAAGGCGTGCTGCTGGCCGAGCGCGACAGCAGCGAACAGGCGTCCATCCGGGCGCGGATGCCGGTGTTCAGTCACCGGCGCATTTTCTCGCAAGGCGTGCAACGGCTTGCATAAGTACGACGAATTTAAGGCCAAAACATATGAGCGGGTTGTTGTCCTCTGTCAGTGAACATCTACTAGCCCCGGGCGGCGTGACCATCGAAAGCTTGCAAGGCGTGCTGGGGGATCTGGCCGGCCCGGGCATCGATGCCGCCGATCTGTATTTCCAGGGGCAGATTTCCGAGTCCTGGTCCCTGGAAGACGGAATCGTCAAGGAAGGCAGTTTCAACCTCGACCAGGGGGTTGGGGTGCGTGCGCAATCCGGTGAGAAGACCGGCTTCGCCTACAGCAATGCCATCACCCTGGAGGCCCTGGGCCTCGCCGCCCGGGCGGCGCGCTCGATTTCCCGGGCCGGGCAAAACGGCACCGTGCAGGCGTTCTCGACCCAGGACGTGGCGCAGCTGTATGCGCCGGACAACCCCCTGGAAGTCATCAGCCGGGCCGAGAAGGTCGAGCTGCTCAAGCGCGTTGACGCCGCAACCCGCGCCCTGGATCCGCGCATCCAGCAGGTCAGCGTGAGCATGGCCGGGGTCTGGGAGCGGATCCTGGTGGCCTCTACCGATGGCGGCCTGGCGGCGGACGTGCGGCCGCTGGTGCGTTTCAACGTCAGCGTCATCGTCGAGCAGAACGGTCGCCGCGAGCGCGGTGGCCATGGCGGCGGCGGGCGTACCGACTACCGCTATTTCCTCAGCGAAGATCGGGCCATGGGCTATGCCCGTGAAGCCCTGCGCCAGGCGCTGGTCAATCTGGAAGCCATTCCGGCGCCGGCCGGAACCCTGCCGGTGGTGCTGGGCTCCGGCTGGTCCGGAGTGCTGCTGCACGAAGCCGTGGGCCACGGCCTGGAGGGCGACTTCAACCGCAAGGGCAGTTCGGCCTACAGCGGGCGCATGGGCGAAATGGTAGCTTCCAAGCTCTGCACCATCGTCGACGACGGCACCCTGGCCGGGCGCCGTGGTTCCCTGAGCGTGGACGACGAAGGCACCCCCACCGAATGCACCACGCTGATCGAGAACGGAGTGCTCAAGGGCTACATGCAGGACAAGCTCAATGCCCGGCTGATGGGCGTGGCCCGCACCGGCAACGGTCGCCGCGAGTCTTATGCGCACCTGCCGATGCCGCGCATGACCAACACCTACATGCTGGGTGGCGAAAGCGATCCGGCGGAAATCATCGCTTCGGTGAAGAAGGGCATCTATTGCGCCAACCTCGGCGGCGGCCAGGTGGATATCACCAGCGGCAAGTTCGTGTTCTCCACCAGTGAGGCCTACCTGATCGAGGACGGCAAGATCACCGCCCCGGTCAAGGGCGCGACCTTGATCGGCAACGGTCCGGAAGCCATGAGCCGGGTATCGATGGTGGGTAATGACCTGTCCCTGGACAGTGGCGTCGGCACCTGCGGCAAGGATGGGCAATCGGTGCCAGTGGGCGTCGGCCAGCCGACCCTGAAGATCGATGCGATCACCGTGGGTGGCACTGGGGCATAAGGAGGGAGGGCGTCGGGTGAGCTGCAGGGCAGCTCACCCGTGGCAAGGCTCAGCGCAGGCCGCGTTGAGTCTCGTCCAGCTCGCGGATGTACTTGAAGATTTTACGGCTTGAGGCCGGTGCCTTGTTATGCGCCAGCTCATGCTGGGCCTGACGGATCAGGGAGCGCAGTTGCTGGCGATCGGCGTCCGGGTACTCGCCGACGAACTTTTCCAGCACGTCATCGCCGCCGCCGATCAGGCGGTCGCGCCAACGCTCCAGGTTATGGAAGCGTTCGTTGTACTGCCGGGTGGAGGCATCGAGTTGGTCAAGCAGTTGCAGAATCGCGTCGGTGTCCTGGTCCCGCATCAGCTTGCCGATGAACTGCAGGTGGCGCTTTCGGGCGATATGGGCGACGTGCTTGGGTGCATCCGCCAGGGCCCGGCGCAAGGCGTCGGTCAGGGGCAGTTTGTTCAGCAAGTCGGGCTTGAGAGTGGTAAGGCGCTCGCCGAGATCAACCAGAGCATGCAGCTCGCGTTTGACCTGGGATTTGCTTTTCTCCCCATCGAGGGAGTCGTCGTAAGAATCAACCATGGTGGCAGTCCGCAAAGAAACGCCGCCATGATAACCAGTCGAGGGCCGCTTGTCCGGCCCGGTCGCTCGCCGGCCTTAATCGAAAGCAGAATTTGAGTGGAGAACAGCATGAGTGCAGCACAAAGCGTCGGCCCACAGGCTTTGCCGGCCCTGCAGGAGCAAGTCGAGCAGATCATCGCCGAGGCCAAGCGCCAGGGGGCCAGCGCCTGTGAAGTGGCGGTGTCCCTGGAGCAGGGGCTGTCGACTTCGGTGCGCCAGCGGGAAGTGGAAACCGTCGAGTTCAACCGCGACCAGGGCTTTGGCATCACCCTCTACCTGGGCCAGCGCAAGGGTTCGGCCAGTACGTCTGCCAGCGGCCCCGAGGCCATTCGCGAAACCGTGGCGGCGGCCCTGGCGATTGCCAAGCACACCTCCGAAGACGAAGCCTCGGGCCTTGCCGACGCGGCCTTGATGGCCAAGGACCTGCAGGACTTCGACCTGTTCCACGCCTGGGACATCACTCCCGAACAAGCCATAGAGCAGGCCCTGACCTGTGAGGCAGCGGCCTTTGCTGCCGACAGCCGGATCAAGAATGCCGACGGTACCACCCTCAGCACCCACCAGGGCTGTCGGGTGTATGGCAACAGCCACGGCTTCATTGGTGGTTATGCGTCCACCCGCCATAGCCTGAGCTGCGTGATGATTGCCGAGGCGGATGGCCAGATGCAGCGCGACTACTGGTACGACGTCAATCGCCAGGGCCAGTTGCTGGCCGACCCGGTGAGCATTGGCCAGCGTGCCGCCCAGCGCGCGGCCAGCCGGCTAGGTGCCCGTCCAGTGCCGACCTGTGAGGTGCCGGTGCTGTTTTCCGCAGAACTGGCCGGTGGCCTGTTCGGCAGTTTTCTCGGGGCGATTTCCGGTGGCAACCTGTACCGCAAGTCGTCCTTCCTCGAAGGCGCCCTGGGTCAACAACTGTTTCCGCAGTGGATGACCATCGATGAGCGCCCGCACCTGATGCGCGCCATGGGCAGTTCGGCTTTCGACGGCGATGGCCTGGCCACCTACGCCAAGCCGTTCATCCAGGACGGTGAGCTGGTGTCCTATGTACTGGGCACCTATTCCGGACGCAAGCTGGGCATGCCGAGCACCGCCAACGCCGGTGGCGTGCACAACCTGTTCGTCACCCATGGCGACGAAGACCAGGCCGCGCTGCTGCGGCGCATGGGCCGTGGCCTGCTGGTGACCGAGCTGATGGGCCATGGCCTGAACATGGTCACCGGGGACTACTCCCGCGGTGCGGCGGGTTTCTGGGTCGAGAACGGCGAGATTCAGTTCGCGGTGCAGGAAGTGACCATTGCCGGCAACCTGCGGGACATGTTCAAGCAGATCCTTGCAGTGGGTAACGACCTGGAGCTGCGTAGCAACATCCGCACCGGCTCGGTGCTGATCGAACGCATGACCGTCGCCGGCAGCTGACCGCGCCCAGCTTCACCCCCAACGCGCCACCTCCCCGAGGTGGCGCGTTTTTTATGGCCGCCATTTTTGTAGGAGCTGGCTTGCCAGCGAAAGCGTCCTGACATCCGGCACCAGGCTCAAGGGCTCATTCGCCGGCAAGCCGGGCCCTATAAGAGTTGGACAAAAATCATACAAGCCAGATTGATTTGATTCTCAATATCATTTAATAATGAAAATCATTATTCGATGAGCCCAGGTCATGAGTTCTGCCTTGCACGAGCAGCCTTACCTCGAAAGCTGGCGCTGGATGAGCCGCCAGATCCGTTGCGCACTGGAACCGGACGAACCCCGTCTGATCGAGCATTACCTCGCCGAAGGCCGCTACCTGGCCTGCTGTACCGCGATGTCGGCCTGGACCGTCGCTGAAACTTCCTTCCGTTTATTGATCGATACCGCAACCGATACAGCGCTGCCCTGGCATTGGCGCAGCCAGTGCCTGGACCAGGCCTGGCGGCCGTTGCGCGACATGGAGCGGTTGTCTTTGTGCAATTGCCGGCTCAAGCGCTGGCAGAGCCACGCCTGGCAGTTGGCGACCTGCTCGCTGCTGCCTTCCATTCCCCTGATAGAACTGGTGCAAGGATTTCCCGATGAGTAATACCCGTATCGAACGCGACAGCATGGGCGAACTGCAGGTACCGGAACTGGCCCTGTACGGCGCACAGACCCAGCGTGCGGTGGACAACTTCCCCATCAGCGGGCAACGCATGCCGGCAGCCTTCATCCGTGCGCTGATCCTGGCCAAGGCGGCTGCGGCCAAGGCCAACGTCGAACTGGGGCAGATCAGCGAAGCCCAGGGCAAGGCCATCGTCGATGCCGCCCAGGGTCTGCTGGAAGGTGATTTCATGCCGCACTTCCCGGTGGACATTTTCCAGACCGGCTCTGGCACCAGTTCCAACATGAACGCCAATGAAGTACTGGCAACCCTGGCCAGCCGCCTGCTGGGTGAACCGGTCAACCCCAATGACCATGTCAACTGCGGCCAGAGCAGCAACGACATCATCCCTACCACCATTCATGTCAGCGCCGCGCTGACCCTGCATGAGCAACTGCTGCCGGCCCTGGTGCATCTGGTGGAGGTCATCGAGCGCAAGGCGGTACAGGTGCACCCCTTCATCAAGACCGGCCGCACTCACCTGATGGACGCGATGCCGGTGCGCATGAGCCAGGTGCTGGAGGGCTGGGCGCAGCAACTCAAGGCCAATATCAGCCACCTGCAGGATCTGCTGCCGAGCCTGCAATCCCTGGCTCAGGGCGGCACCGCTGTGGGTACCGGAATCAATGCGCATCCCGAGTTCGCTGCGCGTTTCAGCCAGCAGTTGAGCAAGCTGACCCAGGTGCAATTCACCCCAGGCAAGAACCTCTTCGCCCTGATCGGCTCCCAGGACACTGCGGTGACGGTATCCGGCCAGCTCAAGGCTACCGCGGTGTCGTTGATGAAGATCGCCAACGACTTGCGCTGGATGAACTCCGGCCCGCTGGCCGGGCTCGGCGAGATCGAGCTGGAAGGTTTGCAGCCCGGTTCGTCGATCATGCCCGGCAAGGTCAACCCGGTGATTCCTGAAGCCACCGCGATGGTCGCCGCCCAGGTCATCGGCAACGACAGCACCATCACTGTGGCCGGGCAATCGGGCAATTTCGAGCTCAACGTGATGCTGCCGATCATTGCCCAGAACCTGCTGAGCAGCATCGAGTTGCTGGCCAACTCCAGCCGCCTGCTGGCAGACAAGGCCATCGCCAGCTTCAAGGTCAACGAGCCCAAGCTCAAGGAAGCGCTGTCGCGCAACCCGATCCTGGTCACGGCGCTGAACCCGATCATCGGCTATCAGAAGGCTGCGCAGATCGCCAAGACCGCCTACAAGCAGGGGCGCCCGGTGATCGACGTGGCCCTTGAACATACCGATCTGCCACGCAGCCAGCTGGAGGTCCTGCTGGACCCGGAAAAGCTCACTGCCGGCGGCGTGTAACCCACCGACACCGCTTTGGAGGCTCACCATGGAGCACTGGAAACGCACGATCGAAAGGGCCAATCGCCTCTTTATGCAGGGCGAGCTGGTGGATGCTCGCGAGTTCTACCTGCAGGCGCTGGCCCTGGCCCAGGTGCTGTTCGAGCGCTGGTCGGATGCCGACGAAGCGGTGGCGGCCTGTGTGATTTCCCATCACAACCTGGCAGACCTGCACCTGCGCCTCAATCAGCCGGAGGAGAGCGCGGAATACCTCTGCGCCATCCATCAGCGGTTGCTGCAGACCATGCAGGACAGCCGCTTGCCCACAGCCCTGCGGGAAGCGGCCTTGCGCCAAAGCAGCAAGACCTACGTCGAACTGCTGAATTTCATCGGTGATCACGGCGAATACCCGCGCACTCACCGTTTGCTGGACAGCAACGTCGCGGGCCTGTCAGCCGACAGCCCGCAACCAGACAGCCCCTCTTACGGAGCCCATTGATATGTCCTTTACCTTGCCTGCACTGCCTTACGCCTACGACGCCCTGGAACCGCACATCGATGCGCAAACCATGGAAATCCACTACACCAAGCATCACCAGACCTACATCAACAACCTCAACGCCGCCGTCGAGGGGACCGAATGGGCAGGGTGGGAGGTGGAAAAGCTGGTAGCCAGCGTTCAGCAACTGCCGGAAAAACTGCGTGCTGCGGTGATCAACCAGGGTGGCGGGCATGCCAACCATTCGCTGTTCTGGGCGGTGATGACACCCACCGGTGGCGGTCATCCCCAAGGCGCCCTGGGGCAAGCCATCGAGCAGCAACTGGGTGGTTTCGAGAGCTTCAAGGAAGCGTTCACCAAGGCCGCACTCACCCGTTTCGGCAGTGGCTGGGCCTGGCTCAGCGTGACACCGGAGAAGAAACTGGTGGTGGAAAGCAGCGGTAACCAGGACAGCCCGCTGATGAACGGCAATACGCCGATCCTCGGTCTGGATGTGTGGGAGCACGCCTACTACCTGCGCTACCAGAACCGCCGCCCGGAATACATCAACGCCTTCTACAACGTCATCAACTGGCCGGAAGTCGCTCAGCGCTACCAGGCCGCGATGGCTTGATACCTTTCCATCAAAACAAGATCTAAGGCCGACTATGGGCACTGAAACACTGGCAATCAGCAGCGGGCGAATGTTTCGTTATGCCTTCGGTTCGCTGTTGCTGTTGGCGGGCACGGCGTTGCTGGTGGCTCAAGGGTTGAGCTGGCTGAACCTGGAGCCGCGCTTGCTGCGCGCCTTGCAGGGCGGTTCGATCTGCGCGCTGGGCACGGCGCTGGGGGCGGTCCCGGTGCTGGTGATCCGGCGGATGCCGGTGGCGGTGAGCGACACCCTGCTGGGCTTTGGTGCCGGAGTGATGCTGGCGGCCACGGCATTTTCGCTGATCGTCCCCGGCATCGCTGCGGCCCAGGACCTGGGCTTGTCTGCCTGGGGCTCCAGCGGCCTGATCTGCGCCGGCATCATGCTCGGGGCCTTTGGCCTGTTCCTGGTGGATCTCAAGGTCTCGTGGGGCAGCCCGGAGGTGCTGGTGGGCACGCCAGAGCATCCGGTGATTGCCCCGCGTATCTGGCTGTTCGTCTTCGCCATCATTGCCCACAACATTCCTGAAGGGATGGCGGTGGGGGTGTCGGCCGGAGGCGGCATGCCGGATGCGGACAGCCTGGCCATGGGCATTGCCCTGCAGGATGTGCCGGAAGGCCTGGTGATTGCCCTGGTATTGGCGGGGGCGGGGATGTCGCGGGTCAAGGCATTCCTGATTGGTGCGGCTTCAGGTCTGGTGGAACCGGTCTTTGCCTTGCTCTGCGCCTGGCTGGTGAGCCTGGCGCAGGTATTGCTGCCCCTGGGCCTGGCCCTGGCGGCGGGGGCGATGCTCCTGGTGGTCACTCATGAAGTGATTCCGGAGTCGCGTCGCAATGGCCATGACAAGCTTGCCAGCCTTGGCCTGTGCATCGGTTTCTGCCTGATGATGGTCATGGATACGGCACTCGCCTGAGAGCCGTATGGTGAGGGGCCCGCCCGGGCCTACTCGCCTTCGTCGAAGAAGTTGTTGATCAGTGCCACCAGCGCATCCATCGCTTCCTGTTCCTGCTCGCCTTCGGTCTTCAGGTGGATCCTGGTGCCCTTGCCGGCGGCCAGCATCATCATGGCCATGATGCTTTTGCCATCGACCATGGAATCCGGGGTCCTGCCGGCGCGGATCTGGCAGGGAAACTGCCCGGCCACGCCGACGAACTTGGCCGAGGCACGGGCATGCAGGCCCAGTTTATTGATGATCTCGATTTCCAGAGCTGGCATCGCGGGGTAGATCCTTTCAGCTAAGGTCGCGGTGGCGAACCTGGACGTTCTTCAGGGATTTTTGCAGGACCTGGCCCAGGCGCTCGGTCAGGTACACGGAGCGGTGGTGCCCGCCGGTGCAGCCGATGGCGATGGTCACATAGGCGCGGTTGCTGGCGGCAAAGCGTGGCAGCCATTTGAGCAGGTAGCTGGAGATGTCCTGGAACATTTCCTCGACATCGGGTTGCGCCGCCAGATACTCGGCCACGGGCGCATCCAGGCCTGATTGGGCGCGCAACTCGGGCTTCCAATACGGGTTGGGCAGGCAGCGCACGTCGAACACCAGGTCTGCATCTACCGGCATGCCGCGCTTGAAGCCGAAGGACTCCACCAGGAACGCGGTACCGGGTTCCGGCTGGTTCAACAGTCGCAGCTTGATGGTGTCGCGCAGCTGGTAAAGGTTCAGGTTGGTGGTGTTGACCTTGAGATCGGCCAGGTCGACGATCGGCCCCAGCAGTTGGGTTTCATCGTGGATGGCTTCGGCCAGGGAGCGGTTGGCGCTGCTCAGCGGGTGGCGCCGACGGGTCTCGGAGAAGCGCTTGAGCAGGGTCTCTTCGTCGGCATCCAGGTACAGCACATCGCACTGGATATGCCGGCTGCGCACTTCTTCCAGCAATTCGGGGAATCGCGACAGATGACTGGGCAGGTTGCGGGCATCGATGGACACCGCCACCAGCGGTTGCGCCAGTTCGGTGTGGATCAACGCACGTTCAGCCAGTTCCGGCAGCAAGCCGGCTGGCAGGTTGTCGATGCAGTAGTAGCCGTGGTCCTCGAGAACATCGAGGGCGGTGCTTTTACCTGAGCCGGAGCGGCCGCTGACGATGATCAAACGCATGATTACTGACCGTTTTGCTCGTCCAGAACGACCTGATACAAGGCTTCGTTGCTGGTGGCGCTGCGCAGCCGGTCACGGACTTCCTTGCGATCGAGCATGCTGGCGATCTGCCGGAGCAGTTCCAGGTGTGCATCGGTCGCGGCTTCCGGAACCAGCAGGACGAACAGCAGGTCGACCGGTGCGCCATCAATGGCGTCGAAATCGATCGGAGCGTCCAGGTGCATCAGCGCACTGATGGGCGACTCGCAGCCTTTGAGGCGGCAGTGGGGAATGGCGATGCCGTTGCCAAAACCGGTGGAACCGAGTTTTTCACGGGCAATCAGGCTCTCGAAGACATCCTGCATCTCCAGATCAGGCACTTCACGGCTGATCAGGTTGGCAATTTGTTCGAGGGCGCGTTTTTTACTGCCGCCCGGCACGTTCACCAGGGAACGGCCGGGGGTCAGGATGCTTTCAAGTCGGATCATGGGAGGGGAGTGTTAGCGACCCGTGCCTTGGAGAAGGTGGAGTTGCTTTTCCTTATGCTTTTTCAGTTGGCGGTCAAGCTTGTCCGTGAGCAGGTCGATTGCGGCATACATATCGTCATGTTCTGCGTTGGCAACGACCTCCCCACCGTGGATGTGCAGGGTGGCTTCGATTTTCTGCTTCAGCTTCTCGACAGCCATGGTGACCTGCACATTGGTAATCTTGTCGAAGTGCCTCTCCAGCCGGTCGAGTTTTTCGCCGATGTAGACGCGCAGGGGTTCAGTCACTTCGAGTTGGTGTCCACTGATGTTGACTTGCATACAGCTTCTCCTTCGTTGCCAGTGCATAACGCGGCAGGCTGGGTTGCCTGCCACCTAGACTACGTTTGAAAACGACACCGGGCCCTTTTCAAACACACTCTGAAACGCTGTGGCCAGCCCTGCGGCTACATCAACCGCTTACGTTCGCTGGAAGGCGCGATCCCAAGGGATTCGCGGTACTTGGCGACGGTACGACGGGCTACCTGAATGCCTTGTGCCTCCAGTAAACCAGCGATCTTGCTGTCACTCAACGGCTTTTTCTGATTTTCCGCGGCCACCAATTTTTTGATGATCGCGCGGATCGCCGTGGACGAGCATTCACCGCCTTCCGAAGTGCTGACGTGGCTGGAGAAAAAGTATTTCAGCTCATATATGCCCCGTGGGGTATGCATGAATTTTTGCGTGGTCACCCGGGAAATCGTCGATTCGTGCATGCCCACCGCCTCGGCGATATCGTGCAGAACCAGCGGCTTCATCGCTTCATCGCCATATTCGAGAAAGCCGCGCTGGTGCTCGACGATCTGGGTGGCGACCTTCATCAGGGTTTCATTGCGGCTTTGCAGGCTCTTGATGAACCAGCGGGCTTCCTGCAACTGGTTGCGCATGAAGGTGTTGTCGGCGCTGGTGTCGGCGCGGCGTACAAAACCGGCGTACTGGGCGTTGACCCGCAGGCGCGGCACGGATTCCTGGTTCAGTTCCACCAGCCAGCGTTCGTTGTCCTTGCGCACTATGACGTCCGGGACCACGTATTCGGCTTCGCTGGATTCGATCTGCGAACCGGGACGGGGGTTGAGGCTCTGCACCAGCTCGATGACCTGGCGCAGCTCATCTTCCTTGAGCTTCATGCGCCGCATCAGCTGGCTATAGTCGCGGTTGCCCAGGAGGTCGATGTAGTCACTGACCAGGCGCTGGGCCTCGCCCAGCCAGGGCGTTTTCGCCGGCAGCTGGCGCAGTTGCAGCAACAGGCACTCGCCCAGGTTGCGGGCGCCGATGCCCGCAGGTTCGAATTGCTGGATGCGGTGCAGGACGGCTTCTATCTCGTCCAGTTCGATGTCCAGTTCCGGATCGAAGGCTTCGAGGATCTCCTCGAGGGTTTCGTCCAGGTAGCCCTGATTGTTGATGCAGTCGATCAGGGTCACGGCAATCAGGCGGTCGGTGTCCGACATCGGCGCCAGGTTCAGTTGCCAGAGCAGGTGGCTCTGCAGGCTCTCGCCCGCCGAAGTGCGGGTGGTGAAGTCCCACTCGTCGTCATCGCTGCTGGGCAGGCTGCTGGCGCTGGTCTGGTAGACGTCTTCCCAGGCGGTGTCGACCGGCAGTTCGTTGGGGATGCGCTCGTTCCACTCACCGTCCTCGAGGTTGTCCACCGTGGGGGCGGTTTCCTGGTAGGAGGGCTCCTGGATCTCGGTATTGGGTTTGGACTCGGTGTTGTCGGCCAGGGGGTCGCTGTTGTCGAAGTCGTCGCCTTCTTCCTGGCGTTCGAGCATCGGGTTGGACTCCAGGGCTTCCTGGATTTCCTGTTGCAGGTCCAGGGTCGACAATTGGAGCAGGCGGATGGCCTGTTGCAGCTGCGGTGTCATCGTCAGCTGCTGGCCCATTCTAAGGACTAGCGATGGTTTCATGGCAGGGGCTTAACACCTTATTTGCCGGCGCACATGCGCCATCCACTACAGGGCGCCGGAGCGCCAAACATAAGCAAATTATATGCCTGAAACTGAAGTGTTTGCCTAGAGCGCTGTAACAATAAAGTTTGTAGGGTTTTATTGTTCCCGGCGCCCTGGCGTCCAGCCCAACACATCAGCCCTTACAGGCGGAACTCATGGCCCAGATAGACTTCCTTGACCAGTTCGTTGGCCAGGATGGTCTCGGAGTCGCCTTCGGCGATCAGTTGCCCGTCGTTGACGATGTAGGCGGTCTCGCAGATGTCCAGGGTTTCCCGGACGTTGTGGTCGGTAATCAGCACCCCGATGCCCTTGGCCTTGAGGTGGTGGATGATCTGCTTGATATCGCCCACCGAGATCGGGTCGACACCGGCGAAGGGTTCGTCCAGCAGGATGAACTTGGGCGCGGTGGCCAGGGCCCGGGCGATCTCCACGCGGCGCCGCTCACCACCGGACAGGCTCATGCCGAGGTTGTCGCGGATGTGGTTGATGTGGAATTCCTGCAGCAGGCTTTCCAGTTCCTGGCGACGGCCGGCCTTGTCGAGCTCCTTGCGGGTCTCGAGGATGGCCATGATGTTGTCGGCCACCGACAGCTTGCGAAAGATCGAGGCTTCCTGGGGCAGGTAGCCGATACCGGCGCGTGCGCGGCCGTGCATCGGTTGGTGGCTGACATCCAGGTCGTCGATCAGGACGCGGCCCTGATCGGCCTGGACCAGGCCGACGATCATGTAGAAGCAGGTGGTCTTGCCGGCGCCGTTGGGGCCGAGCAGGCCGACGATCTGACCGCTGTCGATGGACAGGCTGACATCACGCACGACCTGGCGGCTCTTGTAGCTCTTGGCCAGATGCTGAGCTTTCAGAGTTGCCATTACTGGGCCTTTTGCTCGTCGGTTTTCTTTTTCGGCTGGATGACCATGTCGATCCGCGGACGCGGCGCGGTAACCGAGCTGCCATTGGCGCGACCGGCGTTGGCAACCTGCTTGACGGTGTCGTAGACGATCTTCTCGCCTTCGGTGGTATTACCGTCGTTGATGACCTTGGCCTTGTCGATCAGCACGATGCGGTTCTGCTGGGCATGGTACTGGATGGTCACGGCGTAGGCCTGGACCGGTTTCGGGTCGGTCTGCTTCTGCAGTTGCTCGAAGTAGGCGAGGTTGCCCACCGAGGTCACCACGTCGATTTCACCGGTCTTGGACCGGGTGATGGTCACGGTGTTGCCGGTGATCTTCATCGAACCCTGGGTGATGATGACATCGCCCTTGTAGGTGGCCACGCCGTTCTTGTCGTCCAGCTGGGCGTCGTCGGCCTGGATGCGGATCGGCTGTTGGCTATCGTTCGGCAGAGCCCAGGCGCTCACGCTTCCCAGTGCTGCGCCCAGACTGAGCAAAATAGGGAGGGTTTTAACGAGCCTCATACTGTCCTCTTACGTTCGATAGCAGGTTCATCCTGCCGTCTTTCAAATACGCTTTCATTCCCTTGGCCGTAGTCACGCCGCCGGCGCCGTCGATTCTAACGGCTTGCTCGGTCTGCGCATATTGCTTCTGCGGGAATACTGTCATGCGGGTCGTGGTGATCAGCAGGTTGCGGTTGTGCTCGTCGGTGCGGGAAACCCGTACCGAATCGATCAGCTCGACCTCGGTGCCGTCCGGGTTGACCTCGCCGCGTTCGCTCTGGACATGCCAGGGGAACGTGGTGCCACGGTACATCTGCAGGTCCGGCTTGGTCAGCAGGGTCACTTCGCTGGCCTTGACGTGCTCGACCTTGTCCGAGGTCATTTCGTACTGCAGTTTGCCGTCGGGCAGGTACTGCACGCTGCGGGCGTTGATCACGTAGTAGTCAATGGCGCTTTCGTCGACCTGGGCCACCGGCTTGTCGAGGAAGCGTTCCGGGCTGATGTTCCAGTAACCGACCGCTGCGAACAGCAGGGCGATGGTCCCGAAGATCAGGATGTTGCGAATCTTTTTGCTCAGCATGGGAAGGCTCTATAAGTAAGCGGCATTGGCTGCTTCAAGGCGGTCCTGGGCACGCAGGATCAGTTCGCAGAACTCGCGGGCGGCACCTTCGCCGCCGCGGGCCACCGTGACGCCGTGGGCGTGTTCGCGGACAAACGCTGCGGCATTGGCCACCGCCATGCCCAGCCCCACGCGGCGGATCACCGGCAGGTCGGGCAAATCGTCGCCCAGATAGGCGACCTGTTCATAGCTTAGGCCCAGTTGGCCAAGAAGCTCGTCCAATACCACCAGCTTGTCTTCGCGGCCCTGGTACAGGTGGGGAATCCCCAGGTTCTTGGCCCGGCGCTCTACCACCGGGGTCTTGCGCCCGCTGATGATCGCCGTCTGTACGCCGGCTGCCATGAGCATCTTGATGCCCTGGCCGTCCAGGGTGTTGAAGGTCTTGAACTCGCTGCCGTCTTCGAGGAAGTACAGGCGCCCGTCAGTCAGCACGCCGTCGACATCGAATACCGCCAGCTTGATGTTTTTACCGCGTTGCAGCAGGTCGGCACTCATCACATCACTCCCGCGCGCAGCAGATCGTGCATGTTCAAGGCGCCGATTGGCCGGTCTTCCTTGTCCACCACCACCAGGGCGCTGATCTTGTGGTCTTCCATGATTTTCAGGGCTTCGGCGGCCAGCATGTCGGCACGTGCGGTCTTGCCATGAGGGGTCATCACCGAATCGATGGTGGCATGGTGTATATCGATGGCCCGATCCAGGGTGCGACGCAGGTCGCCGTCGGTGAAGATCCCGGCCAGGCGGCCGTCGGCCTCCAGGATCACGGTCATGCCCAGGCCCTTGCGGGTCATTTCCATGAGCGCGTCCTTGAGCAGGGTGCCGCGTTGCACCTGGGGCAGATCGCTGCCTTCGTGCATGACGTTCTCCACCTTGAGCAGCAGGCGACGGCCCAGGGCACCACCCGGGTGGGAGAAGGCAAAGTCCTCGGCAGTGAAGCCCCGGGCTTCCAGCAGCGCCACGGCCAGGGCGTCGCCCATGACCAGGGCGGCGGTGGTCGAGGAGGTCGGTGCCAGGTTCAGCGGGCAGGCTTCGTGCTCGACGTGGACGTTGAGGTTGACATCAGCCGCCTTGGCCAGCGGCGACTCGGGGTTGCCGGTGAGGCTGATCAACTGGATGCCCAGACGCTTGATCAGGGGCAGCAGGGTGACGATTTCGTTGGTGGAGCCGGAGTTGGAGAGGGCCAGGATTACGTCATCGCGGGTGATCATGCCCATGTCGCCATGGCTGGCTTCGGCAGGATGGACGAAGAAGGCCGTGGTCCCGGTGCTGGCCAGGGTAGCGGCAATCTTGTTGCCGACGTGCCCGGACTTGCCCATGCCGACCACCACTACGCGGCCTTTGCTGGCCAGAATCATCTCGCAAGCGCGTACGAAATCTGCGTCGATATGGGGCAGCAAGCCTTCTACTGCCTGTAGTTCGAGGCGGATGGTGCGTTGTGCTGATTGAATCAGGTCGCTGGATTGGCTCATGTCTGAAATCGTATAGCCCGATGAAAAGGCGGCGATTATAGCGGTAATGAACAAATCCCTCACGCAAGTTCGTCAGGCTTTGTCTGCCGGGCGTGAGGAAAGCCTGGTTTTTGCCTGTCGTCGACCTGAACGGGGGTGGCGTCGGCCTTGGGGGCTCCGTATCAGCAGTGATATAGTTCGCCGCCAGTTCGGCCTGCCCAGGGGCATGTACTCCCGGCAGGGAGCCAAGCGTCCGAGTGATAGGCTGCATCGCAAGGAGTTTAGATGAGTGCCGATAACGCCTACGCGGTCGAGCTGAAGGGACTGTCCTTCAAGCGCGGTACGCGCAGCATTTTCAATAACGTGGATATCCGTATTCCGCGGGGCAAGGTCACCGGCATCATGGGGCCTTCCGGCTGTGGGAAGACCACCCTGTTGCGCTTGATGGGCATGCAGTTGCGGCCCAGCAGCGGCGAAGTGTGGGTCAATGGCCAGAATCTGCCGAGCCTTTCGCGCAGCGATCTGTTCGACGCGCGCAAGCAGATGGGCGTGCTGTTCCAGAGCGGCGCACTGTTCACCGACCTGGACGTGTTCGAGAACGTGGCCTTTCCGCTGCGGGTGCACACCCAACTGCCGGACGAAATGATTCGTGACATCGTCCTGCTCAAGTTGCAGGCGGTGGGCTTGCGCGGCGCGGTCGACCTGATGCCCGACGAGCTGTCCGGCGGCATGAAGCGCCGGGTCGCCCTGGCCCGGGCGATTGCCCTGGATCCGCAGATACTCATGTACGACGAGCCTTTCGTGGGCCAGGACCCCATTGCCATGGGCGTTCTGGTGCGCCTGATCCGGCTGCTCAACGATGCCCTGGGCATCACCAGCATCCTGGTTTCCCACGACCTGGCGGAAACCGCGAGCATTGCCGACTACCTCTATGTAGTGGGCGATGGCCAGGTGTTGGGCCAGGGAACTCCCGAAGAGCTGATGGACTCCGATAATCCGCGTATCCGTCAGTTCATGAAGGGCGATCCCGACGGCCCGGTGCCGTTTCACTTTCCAGCGACGGACTACCGCGCAGATCTTCTGGGGAAGCGCTGATGCGCAAAATATCGCTAATCGAGAGGGTTCGCCTCTTCGGTCGCTCAGGCATCGATGTCCTGGCGGTACTGGGGCGTTCCACGCTGTTCCTGTTCCATGCGTTGCTGGGCCGCGGTGGCATCGGCGGCAGCTTTGGCCTGCTGGTCAAGCAACTGCACTCAGTGGGCGTGATGTCCCTGGTGATCATTGTCGTGTCCGGGATCTTCATCGGCATGGTGCTGGCGCTACAGGGCTTCAATATCCTTTCCAGCTACGGTTCGGAGCAGGCGGTGGGGCAGATGGTGGCCCTGACCCTGTTGCGGGAGCTGGGGCCGGTAGTGACTGCGCTGCTGTTCGCCGGGCGTGCTGGTTCGGCGCTGACCGCGGAAATCGGCAACATGAAGTCCACCGAGCAGCTCTCCAGCCTGGAGATGATCGGTGTCGACCCGCTCAAGTACATCATTGCGCCGCGCCTGTGGGCCGGCTTCATTTCCCTGCCATTGCTGGCGATGATTTTCAGCGTGGTGGGCATCTGGGGCGGTTCGTGGGTCGCTGTCGACTGGCTGGGAGTCTACGACGGCTCCTACTGGGCGAACATGCAGAACAGCGTGACCTTCAGTGGTGACGTGCTCAACGGTGTGATCAAAAGTATTGTTTTTGCGTTTGTAGTGACCTGGATCGCCGTTTTCCAAGGCTATGACTGTGAGCCCACTTCAGAGGGGATCAGCCGTGCCACTACCAAGACCGTGGTGTATGCCTCGTTGGCCGTACTCGGCTTGGACTTTATTCTGACCGCCTTGATGTTTGGAGATTTCTGATGCAAAACCGCACCCTGGAAATCGGTGTCGGCCTTTTCCTGCTGGCCGGCATCCTGGCTTTGCTGTTGCTTGCCCTGCGAGTCAGTGGCTTGTCTCCAACCGCGAGCACCGATACTTATAAACTTTACGCCTACTTCGACAATATCGCCGGTTTGACGGTCAGAGCCAAAGTGACCATGGCCGGCGTGACCATCGGCAAGGTCACGGCGATCGATCTGGACCGTGACAGCTTCACTGGCCGGGTAACGATGCAATTGGAAAAGCGCGTGGATAATCTGCCGACTGACTCCACTGCATCTATCCTGACTGCTGGCCTGTTGGGTGAGAAATACATCGGTATCAGCGTGGGCGGGGAAGAAGCCTTGCTCAAGGATGGTGGAACCATCCACGACACCCAGTCGTCGCTGGTACTGGAGGACCTGATCGGTAAATTCCTGCTCAATACCGTTAGCAAAGACGCCAAATGAGGAGTTTTTCGATGATCTCTATCTTGCGACGTGGCCTGTTGGTGCTGCTGGCGGCTCTGCCGTTGCTGGCCAACGCGGCAAGCACGCCTTCCGCGCATGATCTGGTGCAGGACACGACCACCCGTCTGCTCGCTGACCTGGCGGCTAATAAAGAGAAGTACAAGCAAAGCCCGAACGACTTCTACAATGCCTTGAACAGCATCGTCGGTCCTGTGGTGGATGCCGACGGTATTTCCCGCAGCATCATGACCGTCAAGTATTCGCGCAAGGCCACGCCGGAGCAGATGGTGCGCTTCCAGGAAAACTTCAAGCGCAGCCTGATGCAGTTCTATGGCAATGCCTTGCTGGAGTACAACAACCAGGGCATCACGGTTTCTCCGGCCAAGGATGAAAGCGGCACCCGCACCAGCGTCGATATGCAGGTCAAGGGCAACAACGGCGCGATCTACCCAGTGTCCTATACCCTGGAAAAGATCAATGGTGAGTGGAAAGTGCGTAACGTGATCATCAACGGCATCAATATCGGCAAGCTGTTCCGTGATCAGTTCGCCGACGCGATGCAGCGCAATGGCAACAACCTGGACAAGACCATCGACGGCTGGGCCGGTGAAGTGGCCAAGGCCAAGGAAGTGACCGAAGACGCTGCACAAAAGGCTGCGCAATGAGTGAATCGGCCGTGCGCCTCGGTGACGCCGGGGAACTGTTGATCAGCGGCGTGCTGGATTACCGCAGCGGCCCGGGCCTGCGCAAGCAGGGCCAGGCACTGATCAAGTCGAGCCAGGCACCGGCGCTGGTGCTCGATTGCTCGGCGGTGGAGAAGTCCTCCAGCGTCGGACTCGCGCTGCTGCTGGCCTTCATGCGTGATGGCCAGGCACTGGGCAAGGCGGTGAGCGTTCGTGCGCTGCCCGAGGACATGCGCGAGATCGCCGAGGTCTCCGGAGTCACCGAAATCTTCGCCCATCCCCAATAACCCACATCTCTATATAGAAGCCCCCCGTCAGAGTCCTGCTATGCGGGGTTCGCAGGCGCGGGGCTTTTTTGTATGATGTCCGACCCGCGCGCACAGGGCGCCGATTGAGGTTGAGCATGCAGGCCAACGAAGTGAAGAGCTTTCTTGAGGGAAAGCTGCCCGGAGCTCAGGTAGAAGTTGAGGGCGAAGGCTGCAACTTTCAGCTGAACGTGATTAGCGACGAACTGTCGGCCTTGAGCCCGGTGAAGCGTCAGCAGAGCATCTATGCCCATTTGAATCCATGGATTGCCGATGGCAGCATCCACGCGATCACCATGAAATTTTTCAGCCGCGCGGCCTGGGCCGAGCGCACCTGAGCCCAAGGGCGTCGAGACTGTTATGGATAAATTGATTATTACCGGCGGCGTTCGCCTTGATGGCGAGATCCGCATTTCCGGGGCCAAGAACTCCGCGCTGCCGATTCTGGCGGCAACCCTGCTGTGCGATGGCCCGGTCACCGTGGCCAACCTGCCGCACCTGCACGACATTACCACCATGATCGAGCTGTTCGGTCGCATGGGTATCGAGCCGGTGATCGACGAGAAACTCAGCGTCGAAATCGACCCGCGTACCATCAAGACCCTGGTGGCACCCTACGAGCTGGTGAAAACCATGCGCGCCTCGATCCTGGTACTGGGCCCGATGGTTGCCCGTTTCGGCGAAGCCGAAGTGGCCCTGCCTGGCGGTTGCGCCATCGGCTCGCGTCCGGTGGACCTGCACATCCGCGGCCTGGAAGCCATGGGCGCGGTGATCGACGTCGAAGGCGGCTACATCAAGGCCAAGGCGCCTGAGGGTGGCCTGCGCGGCGCGAATTTCTTCTTCGATACCGTGAGCGTGACCGGTACCGAGAACATCATGATGGCTGCAGCCCTGGCCCGTGGCCGCAGCGTGCTGCAGAACGCCGCTCGCGAACCAGAAGTCGTGGACCTGGCGAACTTCCTGATCGCCATGGGCGCGAAGATTTCCGGCGCTGGCACCGACACCATCACCATCGATGGCGTAGAGCGCCTGCATTCGGCGATCTACAAAGTGATGCCTGACCGTATCGAAACCGGCACCTACCTGGTGGCTGCAGCCGTCACCGGCGGCCGCGTCAAGGTCAAGGACACCGATCCCACCATCCTTGAAGCCGTTCTGGAAAAGCTCAAGGAAGCCGGCGCTGAAGTCACCACCGGCAGCGACTGGATCGAGCTCAACATGCACGGCAAGCGCCCCAAGGCGGTCAACGTGCGTACCGCTCCGTACCCGGCGTTCCCCACCGACATGCAGGCGCAGTTCATTTCCCTGAACGCGATTGCCGAAGGCACTGGCGCGGTGATCGAGACCATCTTCGAAAACCGCTTCATGCACGTCTATGAGCTGCACCGCATGGGCGCCAAGATCCAGGTCGAAGGCAACACCGCCATCGTTACCGGTACCGAAATCCTCAAGGGCGCGCCTGTCATGGCTACCGACCTGCGGGCTTCGGCCAGCCTGGTGATCTCGGCCCTGATGGCCGAAGGCGACACCCTGATCGATCGCATCTACCACATCGACCGTGGTTACGAGTGCATCGAAGAGAAGCTGCAGATGCTCGGCGCCAAGATCCGCCGCGTACCGGGCTAGTTGCATGACGGGCACAGGGAGGTGCCCACTGCCGAATCTGTTCCACGTCGAGCCTGTCTTCAGGCTCGACGCATGTCTGGCGCCGTTTGCGTCCGGGCATCAGTCGCCGCATAAGGACTTACGTTACTCATGTTGACCATCGCACTGTCCAAGGGCCGTATCCTCGACGACACGCTGCCGCTTCTGGCTGAAGCGGGCATCGTGCCAACCGAGAATCCGGACAAGAGCCGCAAACTGATCATCCCCACGACCCAGGACGATGTCCGCCTGTTGATCGTGCGTGCCACTGACGTGCCGACCTATGTCGAGCATGGCGCTGCCGACCTCGGGGTGGCCGGCAAGGACGTCCTGATGGAATACACCGGCCAAGGCCTGTATGAGCCACTGGACCTGCAGATTGCCCAGTGCAAGCTGATGACTGCCGGTGCCATTGGCGCCGCAGAACCCAAGGGCCGCCTGCGCGTGGCCACCAAGTTCGTCAACGTAGCCAAGCGCTACTACGCCGAGCAGGGTCGTCAGGTGGATATCATCAAGCTCTACGGTTCCATGGAGCTGGCGCCGCTGATCGGCCTGGCCGACAAGATCATCGACGTGGTCGACACTGGCAATACCCTGCGGGCCAACGGCCTGGAACCCCAGGAACTGATTGCTACCATCAGCTCCCGCCTGGTGGTCAACAAGGCATCGATGAAGATGCAGCACGCCCGTATCCAGGCGTTGATCGATACCCTGCGCAAGGCAGTGGAATCGCGACACCGCGGCTGATTCACATGCGTGGCCTTGAGCCGCGCCCATCTATCCGCGTCATAGCCAGAATGCTCAGGTGCCCACGCGGATGGCTTGGTAGTCTTGCGGCGCCTGAGCTTTGCAAATCCAAGCTTGCCCTTTTGTGCATTCGCCAATCATTGAGGCCTTCGCTATGACCGCTCCGACTGCAATTCGCCGACTCAACGCTGCCGACCCGGATTTCGCCCGTCATCTGGATCATCTGCTGAGCTGGGAAAGTGTCTCTGACGATTCGGTCAATCAGCGGGTGCTGGACATCATCAAGGCCGTGCGCGAGCGCGGCGATGCGGCGCTGGTGGAGTTCACCCAGCGTTTTGACGGCTTGCAAGTGGCCTCCATGGCAGACCTGATCCTGCCGCGCGAGCGCCTGGAGCTGGCCCTGACCCGGATCACCGTGGCCCAGCGCGAAGCCCTGGAAAAGGCCGCGGCGCGGGTGCGCAGCTACCACGAGAAGCAGAAACAGGACTCCTGGACCTACACCGAGGCCGACGGCACGGTGCTGGGCCAGAAGGTCACGCCGCTGGACCGCGCCGGGCTGTACGTACCGGGGGGCAAGGCGTCCTACCCGTCGTCGGTGCTGATGAACGCGATTCCGGCCAAGGTGGCGGGCGTTACCGAGGTGGTGATGGTGGTGCCGACCCCGCGTGGCGAGGTCAACGAACTGGTGCTGGCTGCCGCCTGCATCGCCGGGGTCGATCGGGTGTTCACCATCGGCGGCGCCCAGGCCGTGGCCGCGCTGGCCTACGGCACCGAAAGCGTGCCCCAGGTGGACAAGGTTGTCGGCCCGGGCAACATCTATGTGGCCACCGCCAAGCGCCACGTGTTCGGCCAGGTCGGCATCGACATGATCGCCGGCCCGTCGGAGATCCTGGTGGTCTGCGACGGTCAGACCGACCCGGACTGGATCGCCATGGACCTGTTCTCCCAGGCCGAGCACGACGAAGACGCCCAGGCGATCCTGGTCAGCCCGGATGCCGAGTTCCTGGATAAAGTCGCGGCAAGCATCGCCAAGCTGCTGCCAACCATGGAGCGCGCGGAAATCATCAACACCTCGATCAATGGCCGTGGAGCCCTGATCAAGGTCCGTGACATGCAGCAAGCCATTGAAGTGGCCAACCGCATTGCCCCCGAGCACCTGGAGCTGTCCGTGGCCGACCCGCAAGCCTGGCTGCCGCAGATCCGCCACGCCGGGGCGATCTTCATGGGCCGCCACACCAGCGAAGCGCTGGGGGATTACTGCGCCGGGCCGAACCACGTGCTGCCGACTTCCGGCACCGCGCGTTTCTCGTCGCCGCTGGGGGTGTATGACTTCCAGAAACGTTCGTCGATCATCTTCTGCTCCGAGCAGGGCGCCTCTGAACTGGGCCGCACCGCCTCGGTGCTGGCCCGTGGCGAGTCGCTGACCGCCCACGCCCGCAGCGCCGAATACCGCATCGTCGACGACCAAGATCAGGGGCAATGAACATGAGCAAATTCTGGAGTCCGTTCGTCAAGAACCTGGTGCCCTACGTGCCGGGCGAACAACCCAAGCTGACCAAGCTGGTCAAGCTCAACACCAATGAAAACCCCTATGGCCCGTCGCCCAGGGCCCTGGCGGCGATGCAGGCCGAACTCAACGACAACCTGCGTCTGTACCCGGACCCCAACAGTGACCTGCTCAAGCAGGCGGTAGCCAGTTACTACGGGGTGCAGGGTAACCAGGTGTTCCTCGGCAACGGTTCCGACGAAGTCCTGGCGCACATTTTTCACGGCCTGCTGCAGCAGGAAAAACCGCTGCT
Organism: Pseudomonas sp. JV245A; assembly: GCF_032424515.1. Classification (NCBI taxonomy): domain Bacteria; kingdom Pseudomonadati; phylum Pseudomonadota; class Gammaproteobacteria; order Pseudomonadales; family Pseudomonadaceae; genus Pseudomonas; species Pseudomonas sp. JV245A. Next base: position 15,776 of record NZ_VYKE01000012.1, on the reverse strand, counting down.
GTTCCCGGACATCAGCTACAGCTTCTACCCGGTGTATTGCGGCCTGTACGGCATCGAGCACGAAGCGGTGCCGCTGGACGAGCAGTTCCAGATCCGCGTGGCCGACTACGCCAGGCCCAACGGCGGGATCATCTTCCCCAACCCGAATGCGCCCACCGGCTGCCTGTTGGCCCTGGATGCGGTGGAGCAGATCCTCAAGGCCAGCCCGGATTCCGTGGTGGTGGTGGATGAGGCCTACATCGACTTCGGCGGCCAGACCGCCATCAGCCTGGTGGATCGCTACCCGAACCTGCTGGTGACCCAGACCCTGTCCAAGTCGCGCTCCCTGGCCGGCTTGCGAGTGGGCCTGGCGGTAGGGCACCCGGATCTGATCGAGGCCCTGGAGCGGGTCAAGAACAGCTTCAACTCCTACCCGCTGGATCGCCTGGCGATCGTCGGAGCGGCGGCGGCCTTCGAGGACCGCGAGTACTTTGCCAAGACCTGCCAGCAAGTGATCGACAGTCGCGAATGGGTGGTGGCGCAGTTGCAGGCCAAGGGCTTCGAAGTGCTGCCGTCGGCGGCCAACTTCATCTTTGCCCGCCACCCGCGGCACGACGCAGCCGGCCTGGCGGCCAAGCTGCGCGAGCAAGGGGTGATAGTGCGCCACTTCAAGCAGCAGCGGATCGCTCAGTTCCTGCGGATCAGCATCGGCACACAGGAACAGAACCAGGCGCTGATCGACGGCCTGGGCGAGCTGTAGTCCAGGCGCCTGGCTTCCGAGGCGGCCGTACCTTTATTCGTGGTGCGGCTCGCCGAGGAAGGTCAGGGAGCTGAACAGGCCGCGTGACGCCACATCCGGGTTGTCCTTGAGCGCTACCTCCAGCTCTGCGGCAATCACGTTCAGGCCTTCGTTCCTCACCAGCACTTGGGCACGTCCCTGGGCATCGGTCTCGGTGCTCAGGGTGCTCGGTGCATTGCGGTAATCGCCAATCAACTTCACCCCGGCCACGGGCTGCCCATCCAGCAGCACCCGCACCGGCAGGTTCTTGCCCGGGCCGACGGTCAGCGGGTCGACTTCCGGCAGGATCACCAGCTTGAGCTGTTCCAGCTTGGGCAGCTTCGCTCCCGGTTGATAGATCGCCAGGCTGTACTTGTAGGTGTGAGTCGAGGCGATGGCCCCCGGGACCTTGCTGCGACCCTGGTTGACCCAGCGCTTGTCCGCGGTTTGCGACCAGGGGCCGTTGTCCAGTGCCACGGCCAGTACCGCCGGTGGTTTGAGCGGTTGCAGGCGTGCGTGGTCCGCCAGGCGTTGCACGGTCACCGGAATCATTCTGGCCGCGCCGTCATAGGCCCAGGCACCGCTGATCTTCTTGGCCTTGAAGGCGTCGTCTTCGGCGCCGTGGCCGTAGATCACTTCGATATTGCCGCGTCGTTGTTCGGTCCACAGGCCGTGGGCCGAGGCCTGGGTGGCGCCCAGTGTGGCGAGCAGGCCCAGCAGGGCGATGGATTTGAGGCTGTGCATGGCTGCTCTCTTCTACAGGTTGAGTGTGAGGCTGAGGGTGAAATTGCGCGGTTCGCCGGGATTGACCCAGTAGTTGCTGTAGGAGCGTTCGTAGTACTTCTCGTCGAACAGGTTGTTCAGGTTCAGGCCCAGGGTCAGGTTGTCGCTGGCCTTGTAGTGGGCCAGCAGGTCCAGGGTGCGGTAGGCGGGCAGCTCGAAGCGGCCTCCGGCCTCGCCCGAGCGGTCGCCGACATAGGTCAGGGCTGCGCCGATGTCCGAGCCCTTGAGCCGGCCGTCCTGGAATTCATAGACCCCCAGCAGGCTGGCGCTGTGCTTGGCCACGCCGAGAATGCGGCTGCCGGCGGGGATTGCCGGGTCGCCCTTGGTGACTTGCGCATCAATCAGCGCATAGGCGCCTATCACGCGCACCGCGTCGGTCAACTGGCCGCTGAACTGCAGGTCGAAGCCCTGGCTGCGGGCCTTGCCCATGGCGCGGCTGGCGTCGGTGCCGGGGTCCAGGGTCAGGACGTTTTCCTTGTCGATATGGAAGGCGGCGAGGGTGGCGCTCAAGCGCTGGTCGAACAGCTCGCTCTTGATCCCCACTTCATAGCCGACGCCTTCCTCGGGCTTGAAGGTCTTGCCGCCCGCATCCAGCCCATTGTTGGGCTTGAACGAGGTGGAGGCGTTGGCGAACAGCCCCACCTGCGGGGTCAGTTGGTAGAGCAGGCCGGCGCGCTGGGTCAGGGCATCGTGGTTCTGGCGGCTGCGCTTGCCGGTGGTGTGGTCGTCGATCTTTTGCTCGAAGTGTTCAAAGCGGGCGCCGACCATGCCTCGCAGGCGGTCAGTGAAGATGATCTGGTCCTGCAGGTTGAGGGCCTGGCTTTCGACATGCTCGAAAAAGTCCGTGCCAGAGCGTTTGCCGTTGGGCTTGGCCTGACCGTAGATCGGGTCGTAGATATCGATGGCATAGGCGCCGCCGGCAATGCTGGTGACCCGCTCGTTCTTGCGGTAGTTCTCGTATTCGCTGCCGATCAGCAGTTCATGCTGCCAACTGCCGAGGTCGAACAGGCCGCGCAGTTCCAGCTGGGTGATGCTGTCATGCCAGTTGTTGTCCCGCTCGCGGTAGCGCCGGTTGACCGTGTGCCGGTCGGCGTTCAGCGGTCGGGTTTCGGAGGCGAAGCCCCAGAGCTTGCCTTCCTTGTAGTGGCTGGCCAGACGCAGTTTCCAGCTGTCATTGAGGTGGTGTTCCAGGGTGGCCTGAAGCATGTTGTTGTGGTTGTCGATGTTGCCGTCATCGGGTTCGCCGAGGAAGGTCGAGCGGGAGACGCCGCTCCAGCGATTGGTCGGGGCCACGATGCCGCGGTCGAAGGTCGAGCTGTGGTGCACCCATTCGCTTTCCAGCAGCAGGCTGGTGTCCGGGTTCAACTGCCAGCTGAAGGAAGGCGCGACGAACACCCGGCGGCTGTCCACGTGGTCGCGAAAGCTGTGGTTGTCCTCCACGGCCAGGTTGACCCGGGACAGCAGGTTGCCCTGGGCATCCAGCGGGGTGTTGAGGTCCAGGGCGGTGCGGTAGCGGTCCCAGCTGCCAGCACTGGTCTGCAAGGTCGCGAAGGCTTCGGGCTGGGGTTTTTTGGTGACGATATTCACCGTGCCGCCGGGGTCGCCACGGCCGTAGAGGCTGGCGGCCGGCCCCTTGAGCACTTCGATGCGCTCGACAGTGGCGGCGTCCGGGGTACTGGGATAGCCGCGGTTGGCGCTGAAGCCGTCCTTGTAGAACTCCGAGGTGGTGAAGCCGCGCACGCTGTATTCATACAGGGTCAGCCCGCCGAAGTTGTTCTGCTTGGAAACCCCGCCGGCAAACTCCAGGGCGCGTTCGACGTTGTTGCTGCCCAGGTCCTTGAGCACGCTGGCGGGGATCACGCTGATGGATTGGGGAATGTCGCGGATCGCCGTATCGGTCTTCGTCGCGCTGGCCGAGCGTGTGGCCCGATAGCCCTTGACCGGGCCCGTGGCGGATTCGTATTCGGTGCTGATACGGGTGGTTTCAAGTTCCAGCGGCTCAGGTTCTTTGGCCAGCAGCGGATCTGCCAGCAGGCCCAGGGTCAGGCCTGCCAAGGGGAGGATTCTTCGGGACGTCATGGGGCTGTTCCAATAGCGATATTGAAACAATATAACATGACTAATGAGAATGTATGCTGTTAGCCCGGCATGGCCGGGCCCAGCTTCACTCTTCTTCTTTGACGGGCGCGGGCGGTGGTCGCAGGCCGATTTCTGCCGTCAGCTTGAGTTCCTTGCCGTTGCGCATGACCAGGATCGAGACTTTGTCCGTCGGTTTGATCCGCGCCACCTGGTTCATCGAACGCCGGCCGTCGCCGGCAGGTTCGCCATCGATACTGAGGATCACGTCACCCAGTTGCATCCCGGCTTTCTGCGCCGGGCCGTCGCGGAAGATCCCTGCCACCACGATTCCCGGGCGCCCGGCCAGGCCGAAGGACTCTGCCAGCTCCTGGGTCAAGGGTTGCACTTCGATCCCCAGCCAGCCGCGGATGACCTGGCCGTGCTCGATGATCGACTTCATCACTTCCATGGCCAGCTTGATCGGGATCGCAAAACCGATGCCCTGGGAGCCGCCGGACTTGGAGAAGATCGCAGTGTTGATCCCGGTCAGGTTGCCGTTGGCGTCCACCAGGGCGCCACCGGAGTTGCCCGGGTTGATGGCGGCGTCGGTCTGGATGAAGTCTTCGTAGTTGTTCAGGCCCAGCTGGTTGCGCCCGGTGGCACTGATGATGCCCATGGTCACGGTCTGGCCGACCCCGAACGGGTTGCCGATGGCCAGCGCGACGTCGCCGACGCGGACGTTTTCCGAACGGCCGACGGTGATCGAAGGCAGGTTCTTCAAGTCGATCTTGAGCACCGCCAGGTCGGTTTCCGGATCGCTGCCGATCACCCGGGCCAGGGTCTCGCGGCCGTCCTTGAGGGCCACCACGATCTGCTCGGCACCGGAGGTCACATGGTTGTTGGTCAGCAGGTAGCCCTCGGGGCTCATGATCACCCCCGAGCCCAGGCTCGATTCCATGCGCTGCTGCTTGGGCAGGTTGTCGCCGAAAAAGCGCCTGAACTGCGGGTCTTCAAAGAGCGGGTGAGCCGGCTTGTTGATGACCTTGGTGGTGTACAGGTTGACCACCGCGGGCGCGGCGATCACCACGGCGTCGGCGTAGGACACCGGCCCCTGTTGCGTGCTGGTGGTTTGCGGGGCTTGCTGCAGATTGACGTCGAGGCTAGGCAGGCCCACCCATTGCGGGTAGCGCTGGATAATCAACAACGCGATAAGCACGCCGGCCAGTAGCGGCCAGCCAAAAAAACGCAGAGCCTTGAGCATTGAGCAAGTCCTGGGTGGTTACGAAGGGCTGCGCACGGCCCATAATGTCGCGCATTATACGAGGCCGCGCGTGCCTCTGAACGGGATATTTAGGAGTCTTTTATGGCCGTTGCCCTGAGCACACTGGTGGAAGAAGCGGACCGTTACCTGGGCAGTTCACGTATTGCCGATTACTGCCCCAATGGCCTGCAGGTCGAAGGGCGCCCGCAGGTGATGCGCATCGTCAGTGGCGTGACCGCCAGCCAGGCGTTGCTGGACGCTGCGGTGGAGGCCAAGGCCGACTTGGTGCTGGTGCATCACGGCTACTTCTGGAAGGGCGAGAACCCCTGCATCACCGGCATGAAGCAGCGTAGGCTGAAAACCCTGCTCAAGCACGACATCAGCCTGCTGGCCTATCACCTGCCCCTGGACCTGCACCCGGAAGTGGGCAACAACGTGCAACTGGCCCGTCAGCTGGACATCACCGTGGAAGGCCCGCTGGACCCGGAAAACCCCAAGGTCGTCGGCCTGGTGGGTTCCCTCAGCGAGCCGATGACCGCGCGGGACTTTGCCCGCCGGGTGCAAGAGGCAATGGGGCGAGAGCCGCTGCTGATCGAAGGCAGCGAGATGATCCGTCGGGTCGGCTGGTGCACCGGTGGCGGCCAGGGCTACATCGACCAGGCGGTGCAGGCCGGCGTCGACCTGTACCTCAGTGGCGAAGCCTCGGAGCAGACCTTCCACAGTGCCCGGGAAAACGACATCAGCTTCATTGCCGCCGGCCATCACGCCACCGAGCGTTATGGCGTCCAGGCCCTGGGTGACTACCTGGCCCGGCGCTTTGCCCTGGAGCACCTGTTCATCGACTGCCCCAACCCCATCTGACCCCCGGCAGGAGCCGGCTTGCCGGCGAAAAGATCTTCAGCCCGAAGGTGCGCTTGAAAGCGCCTTCGCTGGCAAGCCAGCTCCTGCAGAGCGGCGCCTGGGGCCTAACGGAGCGGTATATTCATATACCGTTTCGTTCTAGTTGGCTCCCTGATTAGAAGCAGGTCGCTGTGCTAGCATGCCCCGCTCGAACACGGCCCGATGGCCGTCCATAAGAAAGCTTTCGTGAGTAGCCATGGTCGACAAACTGACGCATCTGAAACAGCTGGAGGCGGAAAGCATCCACATCATCCGCGAGGTGGCCGCCGAGTTCGACAACCCGGTGATGCTGTACTCCATCGGTAAAGACTCCGCCGTGATGTTGCATCTGGCTCGCAAGGCGTTCTTCCCCGGCAAGCTGCCGTTCCCGGTGATGCACGTCGATACCCAGTGGAAATTCCAGGAAATGTACAAGTTCCGCGACCGCATGGTCGAAGAGCTGGGCCTGGACCTGATCACCCACGTCAACCCGGATGGCGTGGCCCAGGGCATCAACCCTTTCACCCACGGCAGTGCCAAGCACACCGACATCATGAAGACCGAGGGCCTCAAGCAGGCTCTGGACAAACATGGTTTCGACGCCGCGTTCGGCGGTGCCCGCCGCGATGAAGAGAAGTCCCGCGCCAAGGAGCGCGTCTACTCGTTCCGCGACAGCAAGCACCGCTGGGACCCGAAGAACCAGCGCCCCGAGCTGTGGAACGTCTACAACGGCAAGGTCAACAAGGGCGAGTCGATCCGTGTGTTCCCGCTGTCCAACTGGACCGAGCTGGACATCTGGCAGTACATCTACCTCGAAGGCATCCCGATCGTGCCGCTGTACTTCGCCGCCGAGCGTGAAGTGATCGAGAAGAACGGCACCCTGATCATGATCGATGACGAGCGCATCCTCGAGCATCTGTCCGATGAAGAGAAAGCCCGCATCGTCAAAAAGAAAGTACGTTTCCGTACCCTTGGCTGCTACCCGTTGACGGGCGCGGTGGAGTCCGAGGCCGAGAGCCTGACGGACATCATCCAGGAAATGCTCCTGACGCGAACTTCCGAGCGCCAGGGCCGGGTCATCGACCACGATGGCGCCGGCTCAATGGAAGACAAGAAACGTCAAGGTTATTTCTAAGGGGCTGTCATGTCGCATCAATCTGATTTGATCAGCGAGGACATCCTCGCGTACCTGGGCCAGCACGAACGCAAGGAGCTGCTGCGCTTTTTGACCTGCGGTAACGTCGACGACGGCAAGAGCACCCTGATCGGGCGCCTGCTGCACGACTCGAAGATGATCTACGAAGACCATCTGGAAGCCATCACCCGGGACTCGAAGAAGGTCGGCACCACCGGTGACGACATCGACCTGGCGTTGCTGGTCGACGGCCTGCAGGCCGAGCGTGAGCAGGGCATCACCATCGATGTCGCCTACCGTTATTTCTCCACCGCCAAGCGCAAGTTCATCATCGCCGACACCCCCGGCCATGAGCAGTACACCCGCAACATGGCCACCGGAGCCTCCACCTGTGACCTGGCGATCATCCTGGTGGACGCCCGCTACGGCGTGCAGACCCAGACCCGTCGCCACAGCTTCATCGCCTCCCTGCTGGGGATCAAGCACATCGTCGTGGCCATCAACAAGATGGACCTCAAGGACTTCGATGAGGGCGTGTTCGAGTCGATCAAGGCCGACTACCTGAAGTTTGCCCAGGGCCTGAAGCTGCAGCCCACCAGCCTGCACTTCGTACCGATGTCGGCGCTCAAGGGCGACAACGTGGTGAACAAGAGCGAGCGTTCGCCCTGGTACACCGGGCAGTCGCTGATGGAGATCCTCGAAACCGTGGAAGTGGCCGGCGATCGCAACTTCACCGACCTGCGTTTCCCGGTGCAGTACGTCAACCGCCCGAACCTGAACTTCCGTGGTTTTGCCGGCACTCTGGCCAGCGGCATCGTGCACAAGGGCGACGAAGTCGTGGTGCTGCCATCGGGCAAGAGCAGCCGGGTCAAGTCCATCGTCACCTTCGAGGGTGAGCTGGAGCAGGCCGGTCCCGGCCAGGCCGTGACCCTGACCATGGAAGACGAGATCGACATCTCCCGTGGCGACCTGTTGGTGCATGCCGATAACGTGCCGCCCGTGACCGAGAATTTCGAAGCCATGCTGGTGTGGATGGCTGAAGAACCGATGCTGCCGGGCAAGAAATACGACATCAAGCGTGCCACCAGCTACGTGCCGGGTTCGATTGCCAGCATCGTCCACAAGGTCGATGTGAACACCCTGGAAGAGGGGGCGGCCAGTGCGCTGCAACTGAACGAGATCGGCAAGGTCAAGATCAGCCTCGACGCGCCGATTGCCCTGGATGGCTATGAAAGCAACCGCACCACGGGTGCTTTCATTGTCATCGACCGTTTGACCAACGGCACCGTCGGTGCCGGCATGATCATCGCCCAGCCAGTGGCCCATGGCAGTGCTACTCACCACGGCAAGCTGGCCCACGTGGCCACTGAAGAGCGTGCCCAGCGTTTCGGCCAGCAGCCGGCCACCGTGCTGTTCAGCGGCTTGTCGGGCGCTGGCAAGAGCACCCTGGCCTATGCAGTGGAGCGCCGTCTGTTCGACATGGGGCGCGCGGTGTATGTGCTCGATGGTCAGAACCTGCGTCATGACCTGAACAAGGGCCTGCCACAGGATCGTGCGGGGCGTACCGAAAACTGGCGCCGTGCGGCTCACGTTGCCCGTCAGTTCAACGAAGCCGGCCTGTTGACCCTGGCCGCGTTCGTGGCACCGAGTGCCGAAGGGCGCGAGCAGGCCAAGGACCTGATCGGCAAGGAGCGTCTGCTGACGGTCTACGTCCAGGCATCGCCTGCGGTGTGCGCCGAGCGTGATCCGCAGGGCCTGTACGCGGCCGGAGGGGATAACATCCCGGGCGAGTCCTTCCCCTATGACGTGCCGCTCAATGCCGATCTGGTGATCGACACCCAGTCGCTGTCGCTGGAAGAAAGCGTCAAGCAGGTGCTGGACCTGTTGCGCAGCCGCGGCGCGATCTAAGCCATAGCAAAAAGCCCGCAGCCGAGTGATCGGCTGCGGGCTTTTTTGTGCGCTTCAGATAGCGTTCGGCGGTAAGTAGGGTGCAGGACCGCAGGAGCTGGCTTGCCAGCGAAAAGGCCCTCAGGGTCTTGCCGGATACTCCCGATGCAGCGTTTCGAGCAGCGCATCCTTGTCCAGCCACTGCTGGTTGATCCAGCCCTGGAATTCCTGGCGATAGGCCGTGTCCTGCTCGTAGTTCTTGCCAAGGAACTGCGCCGGGATCTGCACCTCTTCGAAACGCACCACCACATCCTTGACCCTGCCGCACAGCAGGTCCCAGAAACCGGGGCGGCCCGCCGGGTAGTGGATGGTCACATCGATGATCGACTGCAGTTGCTCGCCCATGGCATCCAGGACAAAGGCGATGCCGCCGGCCTTGGGCTTGAGCAGGTAGCGGAACGGCGATTGCTGCTGGGCGTGCTTGGCGTCGGTAAAGCGCGTGCCCTCGACGAAGTTGAAGATGCCCACCGGGTTGTTGCGAAACTTCGCACAGGTCTTGCGCGTGGTTTCCAGGTCTTTGCCTTTCTTTTCCGGGTGCTTCTCCAGGTACGCCTTGGAGTAGCGCTTCATGAACGGAAAGCCCAGGGCCCACCAGGCCAGACCAATCACCGGCACCCAGATCAGCTCCTGCTTGAGGAAGAACTTCAGGGGGCGGATACGCCGGTTGAGCACGTACTGCAGGACCATGATGTCGACCCAGCTCTGGTGGTTGCTGGTGACCAGGTAGGAGTGCTGGTAATCAAGGCCTTCCAGGCCCTGCACGTGCCAACGGGTACGGCATACCAACTGCATCCAGGCCTTGTTGTTGCTGATCCAGGCTTCGTGGGTGTGGTTCATCAGCCACAGGCTCAAGCGCTGGGTGAGGGCGAACGGCAGGGCCTTGACCAACGCCACGCAGAACAGGAACGAGCACAGCAGGATGGTGTTCAGCGCCAACAGGAGCGAGGCGATGATTCCGCGCACCACGGCAGGTAGGAATTCCAGCATTTAGACATCCATAGGTCGGTTGGCGGCTTGAATCGCGGTAAGGGCGATGGTGTAGACGATGTCGTCCACCTGGGCGCCCCGGGGCAGGTCGTTCACCGGTTTGCGCAGGCCTTGCAGCATCGGCCCCAGGCTCACGCAATCGGCGCTGCGTTGCACCGCCTTGTGGGTGGTGTTGCCGGTGTTGAGGTCAGGGAACACGAAGACCGTGGCCTTGCCCGCGACCTGGCTGTTGGGGGCCAGTTGCCGGGCGACGTTTTCGTTGGCCGCGGCGTCGTATTGCAACGGCCCGTCGATCAGCAGCGAACGCTGGGCTTCGTGGGCCAGCAGAGTGGCTTCGCGAACTTTCTCCACTTCCTCGCCGCTGGCCGAGTCGCCGCTGGAGTAGCTGATCATCGCCACGCGCGGGGTGATACCGAAGGCGGCTGCCGAGTCGGCGCTCTGCAGGGCGATTTCCGCCAGCTCGCTGGCGCTGGGGTGCGGGTTCATCACGCAGTCGCCATACACCAGCACTTCCTCGGGGAACAGCATGAAGAACACCGAGGACACCAGGCTGCAGCCCGGCGCGGTCTTGATCAACTGCAGGGCCGGGCGGATGGTGTTGGCGGTGGAGTGGATGACCCCGGAAACCAGGCCATCGACTTCATCCAGGGCCAGCATCACCGTGCCGATCACCACCGGATCTTCCAGCTGCTGCTCGGCCATGGGAGCGTTGAGGCTCTTGCTCTTGCGCAGGGCCACCATGGGCTCCACGTAGCGTTGGCGAATCAGGTCCGGGTCGAGAATCTCCAGGCCTTCGGGCAGTTCGATGCCCTGGGCCCGGGCCACCGCGTGCACGTCCTCGGGCTTGGCCAGCAGCACGCAGCGGGCGATGCCCCGGGCCTGGCAGATGGCGGCGGCCTGCACGGTCAGCGGCTCGCTGCCTTCGGGCAGGACGATACGCTTGTTGGCCTGCTGGGCGCGCTGGATCAACTGGTAGCGGAACACCGCAGGTGACAGGCGCATTTCCCGTGGGGTGCCGCAGCGCTGGTGCAGCCAGTTGGCGTCCAGGTGACTGGCGACGAAGTCGGTGATGATTTCCGCGCGCTCGCGGTCATCGATGGGAATTTCCTTGTTCAGGCCATTGAGCTGGTTGGCGGTGTCGTAGGATCCGGTGCTCACCGAAAGCACTGGCAGGCCGGCGTTCAGGGCGCCCCGGCAGAGCTCCATGATCCGCGGGTCGGGCAGGGTGTCGCTGGTCAGCAGCAGGCCGGCCAGGGGCACGCCGTTGATGGCCGCCAGGCTCACGGCGAGGATGATGTCGTCACGGTCGCCCGGGGTCACCACCAGCACGCCGGGCTTGAGCAGTTCCACGGTGTTGCGCATGGTGCGGGCGCAAATGATGATCTTGGTCATGCGCCGGCTTTCGTAGTCGCCGGCGTTGAGCACCTGGGCGCCCATCAGGTCGGCCACGTCCCGGGTACGCGGGGCATTGAGCTCCGGCTGGAAGGGGATGCACCCCAGCAGGCGGAAGTCGCCGCTGCGCAGCAAGGGCGAATGTTCCTTCAAACGCGCGGAAAACGCCTCCATGCTTTCGTCGGTGCGCACCTTGTTGAGGATCACCCCCAGCACTTTCGGGTCCCGCGGGCCGCCGAACAGCTGGGCCTGCAACTCGACCCGTCCGGACAGCTCGGTGAGCACTTCGTTTTCCGGGGCGGATACCAGGATCACCTCGGCATCCAGGCTTTTTGCCAGGTGCAGATTGACCCGGGCGGCGTAGCTGGCACTGCGGGTCGGCACCATGCCTTCGACGATCAATACATCCTTGCCGATGGCTGCCTGCTGGTAGAGGGTGATGATTTCTTCCAGCAACTCATCCAGCTGGCCGTCGCCGAGCATCCGCTCCACATGGGCCAGGCCCAGGGGTTGTGGCGGTTTCAGACCATGGGTGCGCGCCACCAGTTCGGTGGAACGCTCGGGGCCGGTGTCACCGGGGTGAGGTTGGGCTATGGGTTTGAAGAAGCCGACCTTGAGGCCAGCCCGTTCCAGCGTACGCACCAGCCCGAGGCTGATGGAGGTCAGACCCACTCCAAAATCGGTGGGCGCGATGAAAAAAGTTTGCATGCGAATTCTCAGAAGGTGCATGGCAAAGGCGACGGTCTTTGGCCGTCTGCCTGAAGTCAGGCGCTAAGGTTATCGTTATCCGGGGCTTGAGCACACCAGCCGCAGGCAAAGCGCTGGCCTATTTTTTTGGCTCGCAACTGCGGCTCCAGGACCCAGGCCCGGGACTGCCAGGGCGGTTGGTGGCGCAGGTGCTGGGTATGCCCGCAGGACAGTTCAGCCACCCAATGGCCTTCTTCATCCTGGTGAAAACCGCAGATTGTCGAGTGATTTTTCACGTTCCGTTGGTCCGGGTTCCGTTCGCTTTCGAGCGATTGCTTCGCTAAACTTGGACGTTCTTCATTCTTATGCAAAAGGTCCCGCCCCATGCTGATCGCCGCCAATAAGGCTGTCTCCATCGACTATACCCTCACCAACGACGCTGGTGAGGTCATCGACAGCTCTGCCGGCGGCGCCCCGCTGGTTTACCTGCAAGGCGCAGGTAACATCATTCCTGGTCTGGAAAAGGCCCTGGAAGGCAAGCAAGTTGGTGACGAACTGAAAGTCTCCGTAGAACCTGAAGATGCCTACGGCGAATACGCTGCCGAATTGGTCAGCACCCTGAGCCGCAGCATGTTCGAAGGCGTCGACGAACTGGAAGTGGGCATGCAGTTCCACGCTTCCGCTCCGGACGGCCAGATGCAGATCGTGACCATCCGTGACCTGGACGGCGACGACGTTACCGTCGACGGCAACCACCCGCTGGCTGGTCAGCGCCTGAATTTCCAGGTCAAGATCGTTGCCATCCGTGACGCCAGCCAGGAAGAAATCGCTCATGGTCACGTCCATGGCGAAGGTGGCCATCACCACTGATTTTCTGCGCTAAGCTCAAGCTTACTGGAGAGGCGCCCGAGGGCGCCTTTTTAGTCCGCGGCTTTTGGCTGTACTGTCGAGAGGCTGTTTTCTGTAAGAACACAGGAATTTGGAGTTCGTCATGAGTGCTTTTCACGACCTTAAATTGAAAGCCCTGGATGGTCAGGAGCTGCCGCTCGCGCCCTTCAAGGGGCACGTCGTGCTGGTGGTCAACGTCGCCTCCAAATGTGGTCTGACACCACAATATGCGGCGCTGGAGAATCTCTACCAGCAATACAAGGCCCAGGGATTCAGCGTGCTGGGGTTGCCTTGCAACCAGTTCGCCGGGCAGGAACCGGGCACCGAGCAGGAGATCCAGGAATTTTGCAGCCTCAACTACGGGGTGACCTTTCCCTTGAGCAGCAAACTGGACGTGAACGGTCCCGAGCGCCATCAGCTGTACCGCCTGCTGGCGGGCGAAGGCGCCGAGTTTCCCGGGGACATCACCTGGAACTTCGAGAAATTCCTATTGGGCAAGGACGGTCGGGTACTGGCGCGTTTCTCGCCGCGTACCGCTCCCGATGATCCGACAGTGATCCAGGCGATTGAAAAAGCCTTGAGCTGAACCCGCGCCGGGCCCTTGTTTAACGCCGCTTCAATGCGGCGTTTTTGCATCTAAATCACTCAAATCAATAATGCTGTGCAGCGCATTGAGGGGGGAATATTATCCTCATCATAAGTGCGCCGGGGCCGGTACCCGGCGCAGTCTTGTGCGTCGAATATCGACTCAAGCCTTTTTCTCGGAGCGCAGCATGCCTGTTCAAGCCTTGTTCAAACCCTTTCAACTCGGCGCGCTGGAACTGCCGACCCGCGTGGTGATGGCACCAATGACCCGGTCGTTTTCCCCCGGTGGCGTGCCCAACTCCAAGGTCATCGAGTATTACCGCCGCCGCGCTGCTGCGGGTGTCGGCCTGATCATTACCGAGGGCACCACGGTGGGTCACCAGGCTGCCAATGGTTACCCCAATGTGCCGCAGTTCCATGGCGAGGCGGCCCTGGCCGGCTGGAAGAAGGTGGTGGATGCGGTCCACGCCGAAGGCGGCAAGATCGTCCCGCAACTCTGGCATGTGGGCAATGTGCGGCGCCTGGGCACCGAGCCGGACGCCAGCGTGCCCGGCTACGGCCCGACCGAGAAGCTCAAGGACGGCAAGGTGCTGGTGCACGGCATGACCCACCAGGACATCCAGGAGGTGATCGCAGCCTTCGCCCAGGCCGCCAAGGATGCCCAGAGCATCGGCATGGACGGCGTGGAGATCCATGGCGCCCATGGTTACCTGGTGGACCAGTTCTTCTGGGAAGGCACCAACCAGCGTACCGATGAATACGGTGGCGACCTGGCCCAGCGCTCGCGCTTCGCCATTGAGCTGATCCAGGCCGTACGGGCTGCCGTCGGTCCGGATTTCCCGATCATCCTGCGTTTTTCCCAGTGGAAGCAACAGGACTACAGCGCGCGCCTGGTGCAGACCCCGGAAGCTCTGGAGGCCTTCCTCAAGCCGCTGGCGGATGCCGGTGTGGATATCTTCCACTGCTCGACCCGCCGCTTCTGGGAGCCTGAGTTCGAAGGTTCCGACCTCAACCTGGCGGGCTGGACTCGCAAACTCACCGGCAAGCCCACCATCACCGTGGGCAGCGTCGGCCTGGACGGCGAGTTCCTGCAGTTCATGGTCAACACCGACAAGGTGGCGCAGCCGGCCAGCCTGGAAAACCTGCTGCAGCGTCTGAACAACGACGAGTTCGATCTGGTGGCCGTGGGCCGTGCACTGCTGGTGGATCCGGATTGGGCGCAGAAAGTCCGTGAAGGTCGCGAGCAGGACATCCTGCCGTTCAGCCGTGACGCGCTGACGACCCTGGTTTAACTGCCGGCTCCGGGCGGCGAGGGGGGCAGCCCCCTTGCCGTGCCGAGTGTCTCCACGGCGCTGCGGGGTTTGACCGTCGCTTCGATAAGCCCTTCGTAATCCTCGGCCGGCCCGTGCTCGCAGGCACTGCGCAGGCGATCTTCAAACTGCTCGATAACCGCGGCCCAGCCCTGGCGGCTGGCATGCTGGCGGGCGTTGAGGCGTACCCGGCGCAAGGTTTCCGGTTCTTCCAGCAGCCAGCTGGCAGCGTCGCAGAAGGCGCTTTCGTCGCCGGGCATGGCCAGCACACCGTTGTAGCCATGGCGGATATGCTGGGCTGCGGCAGCCTGATCGTAGGCCACCACCGCGAGCCCCGAGGCCAGAGCCTCCAGCACCACGTTGCCGAAGGTTTCGGTGAGGCTGGGAAACAGAAACAGGTCCCCGCAGGCGTAGTGGGCGGCCAGGGCTTCGCCCCGCTGGCTGCCACAGAACAGGGCCTCGGGCAGGCTTTTTTCCAGAGCCCCACGTTGCGGGCCGTCACCCACCACGATCAGCTTCATCCTGCGCTGTGGATAAGTCGCCTGCAGGCGTTCGAAGCAGCGCTTGAGCAGGCCCAGGTTCTTCTCCTGCGCCAGGCGCCCGACGTGGATCACCGCCAGGTCATCGGTGCCCAGGCCCCAGTCGGCCCGCAGCGTATCGAGCCGCTTGGCTGGGTGGAACAGTTGGCTGTCGACGCCCCGGGACAGCAGGGCCAGGCGTTCGAAATGCCGGCGCTCCAGCTCCAGGTGCTGGCTGGCGCTGGGTACCAGGGTCAGTTGCGAGCGGTTGTGGAACCAGCGCAGATAGTGGGTCAGCAAGCGGGTCAGCAAACCCAGGCCATATTGGCTGGAGTACTGCTGGAAGTTGGTGTGAAAGCCGCTGACCACGGAGATTCCCAGGCGCTTGGCGGCCCGCAGCGCAGACAGCCCCAGCGGCCCCTCGGTGGCGATATAGAGCACGTCCGGGCGCTGGCGTTTCCAGCGTCGCAGCAGCTTGTGCATCGACGACTGGCCCCATTGAAGCCCCGGGTAGCCCGGCAGCGGCCAGCCCCGGCACAGCAGCAGGGCTTCGTCGCTGGCCCGGCTCTGGTCGCAACCCTGGCGCGGG